>NZ_JBAWSW010000008.1:0-84544 GCF_037104745.1 Bacillus sp. FJAT-53060 | reverse complement strand
CTGCATGATCTCTTTCATAGGTACACCTGCCAATCTCATTTCTACAGCCTTCTGTTTGACTTCAACTGGATAACTCACTCTTGTCCCCATAGAAAAAACACCTCCATGTTTTATTTCGGATCACAACCGTCCGTTTTCAAACTTGAAGGTGTTTTTTATTTGTCTCATCTTAGGGGGTCAGTCCCCACGAGGAGGCGGGTTCTTTTTTTTAAGATGGATCTGAAATATAGACGCTGCGCCCGGCGCGCATGCCAGATAAAAACATGAATAATAAAATGATGATAAAGATGAAAATCGATGGCGTCCATGTATGTGTGAGATCAAAGAGAACACCGATCATGAACGGACCAACAGCGGCTAATAAATAACCAAGGGACTGGGCCATCCCAGAAAGGGCAGTTGCTTGTTCCATATGTGTTGTCCGCAATCCGATGAATGTGAGAGCAAGACTGATGCTGGCCCCTTGTCCAATGCCGATTAATAAAACAGAGAAGACGAGAATAGGTGTAGACCCTCCAAGGAGGAGACCGATCATACCCAGCAAGTATACAAGAACAAGGCCCCCTACAAGCGGTCTTTGTGTTTTTAATTTTTCTGCTAAAACTGGCGTTAAAAAGGTGGATGGAAGACCAGCGAATTGCATAATAGACAGCATCCACCCAGCCGTGGATAGGTTCATGCCATGTGATGTCAAAATATCAGGGAACCATGCGATACTGCTGTAGAAAAGAAATGACTGCAAGCCCATAAACAAGGTCACCTGCCATGCGACACGTGAACGCCAAATTGGCTGCTCTGTGAGCGAAATGCTTTTGACTGCCACTGTGTTCTGATGAAGAAGCTGCGGAGCCCAGACCATCATGGCAGCAAGCGCAAGCGCACCCCATACAAGGAATGACGTATTCCAGCCGCCAGGCATGGCATGACTTAGCGGAACACTGACACCTGATGCAAGTGCAGCAAAGACGGACATCGAAGTCGTATACACGCTTGTCATCAATCCAGCATGTGCCGGAAATTTATGTTTCACGAGTCCTGGTAAAAGCACATTACAAATCGCAATCCCGACGCCGACTAGCGCCGTTCCGATCATTAAAAAGGTGATGGTTCCAAATGAGCGAATGACAATCCCAAATAGAAGGACAGCCAGTCCAAGCCAAAGGGTTCGTTCATTGCCATGGCGTTTTCCTATTTTAGGTGCAATAGGAGAAAGCAATGCGAATGAGAGCAGCGGCAAGGTAGTGAGAAAACCCGCAAGTCCATTTGAAAGCTGCAAATCGGAACGAATGACACCGATCACAGGGCCAACGGACGTAATGGCAGGCCGCAGGTTAAAGGCAATAAGTAAAATCCCAGCAATCAGCAAAATGGTTTGCCCTGTACTGCGGGGATGTCTGTTTGATGGTTCTAGTTGTTGTTCCATGAATGTAAACTCCTTTATTTCTTTAAGAAGACCGATCTTTCTTCTGTTCAAGCTCCGCTAATTCAGCTAATAAGATATGCTGCGGCATATGCATGATTTGCTCAATCGGTACATTGAGTGATGCAGCAAGCTTTAGTGCGGTATCGGCTGAGATTTGTAAAGGTCTCATGCGCAAATCCCTCCTCTTTCAATCTATACGTTCCAATATATCATATCCTCTTCACGTCATGCAGATAAAAAATGACCAATATATCAACATATGGATATTTAGATTTCGATTTTGTAAAATCACTTTATTGCTGATAAGAATTTCTTTGAAATTCAAAATGATCCGGAGATAGTTTTATATTTTTAAAAAGGGTAGGACGCATCAATAAGGTGTAAATAGCAAGTACGAATAATTGGAAATCGTTGCTCTATATAAGGCTTTACAGTCTTTTCTAATATGTATGGGTGGAGAAATACTTTCTTTTGTCTCCAATGGATGCGAGGCTTGTAAGAGTGAAATCATAATGCCTAAGTGGATGATAGGGTGCTTCTGTCTGATAAATTCCCAAAATGATGGCAGGTACGACTCCTGTTACTTCAACTTCTTGACTGTAGACGAAGTGTTTCGACCATTGGGACAAAAAGTGAATTTCCATCAAGCACGGACATGACTGGAAAATCAGCCGAAGGAGGAGTAGTATTCCGTTTAAATATAACAAGTCTGTATGTAAGTTCCAGTTGCCCCGTCCCAGGTATAAAAAAGGACGGCTTTCTCCGAAAAGAGAATCCTGAGTCCCCATTCCTTCAAGAAGTTTGGACATATCTAAAAATCTTCTTCCTCAAATTGACCCCATTATGATGATAAAAGCAGCTTGCGGATATTGGATGAGTGTAGAGATAATGAGTCAAATATTCATTAAGTTGTATAATTGATGATATAATTCAAATATTCAGTAAATAAAGGACTAACTCACTAACAAATGATGGAAATAAGGAGTACCGGACCATGTCAATCAAAAAGAGGAGAAACATCAAAAGACCTTGACCGACTTGTAATATTTACCGTTTTTCTGTTTTATTGAGAGAATAAATATAGGTTCTTTTCAAAGTGATGAAAAATAAGTCTTTAGGCCTGTTTTTTAGGAAACAAGAAGGGAAGTTCGTGAAAAGCCGGTGACAAAATTTCACAACTTATTAAAAGAAAATGCGTATATTCATATACATTAGGAAGCACTTCACTTTTCAGGAAGTCAAGATCGAAGGGAATGTAGGCAGAATGAACACCACGTTAGGAAAGCTGAAACTAAAACTGCTTGAAAATCAGCTCAAACTGAAAAATACGTTTACAGTGGAGGAATATTATGAAATGAAGCAATCATTACATGACATACGTATGTCATTTGCAGTCTATGAAGAATGGGATTTGTACCAGAGAACTACCGATATGATCACCGTTCTTCTCTTTCAACACGCCCTCCAGCAAAACGACCACTAACACTAATTCTTTTCAAAAAACATACTGTTCAACGAAACATCAACAGGTAATTTTGACTATAGTCGATGTTTTTCACTTTTTTATTGGTGAAAATGTTAAAATGATGAGTAGCGTATTTTTTTATGAAAGGACGGTGCTTGGCATGACGGAACTTCTCGATGACCGGCTGCCGCCGCAAAATATAGAAGCCGAGCAGGCCGTATTAGGTGCTGTTTTTTTAGAGCCATCTGCGCTAACGCTCGCTTCTGAAGTATTAATTCCAGAGGATTTCTATAGAATGTCGCATCAAAAGATTTACAATGCGATGCTTGTACTTGGTGATAGAGGGGAACCGGTCGATCTTGTCACGGTGACATCAGAACTTGCCAATACAGACTTACTAGAAGAGATAGGCGGGATTTCGTATTTAACGGATATTGCGAACTCTGTTCCAACTGCTGCGAACATTGAATACTATGCGAAAATTGTAGAAGAAAAATCAATTTTAAGACGCCTGATCCGTACAGCGACAACCATTGCACAGGATGGGTATACGCGTGAGGATGAAGTAGAAGATCTATTGAGTGATGCTGAAAAAACCATTATGGAAGTGGCTCAGCGTAAAAACTCAGGCGCCTTCCAAAACATTAAAGACATTCTTGTTCAGACATACGATAATATTGAACAGCTTCATAACCGAAAAGGTGATATCACAGGGATTCCAACGGGTTTCTCTGAGCTTGACCGGATGACAGCTGGATTCCAGCGAAATGACTTGATTATTGTAGCGGCTCGTCCATCAGTAGGGAAAACAGCCTTTGCATTGAACATTGCACAAAATGTTGCGACTAAGACAGATGAAAGTGTCGCCATCTTTAGTTTAGAGATGGGCGCTGAGCAGCTTGTCATGCGTATGCTTTGTGCAGAGGGGAATATCAATGCACAAAACCTAAGAACCGGTAATCTGACGGAAGAGGATTGGAGTAAGCTGACAATGGCGATGGGCTCGTTATCAAATAGTGGGATTTTCATTGACGATACACCTGGGATCAGAGTGAGTGAAATTCGCTCGAAATGCCGCCGGTTGAAGCAAGAAAACGGTCTTGGCATGATTCTGATTGACTACTTGCAGCTTATCCAAGGGAGCGGGCGATCAAGCGATAACCGTCAGCAAGAGGTATCTGAAATTTCTAGGGCTTTAAAGTCACTAGCAAGAGAACTTGAAGTTCCGGTCATTGCCCTATCACAGCTTTCTCGTGGGGTAGAGCAGCGTCAGGACAAACGTCCGATGATGTCTGATATACGGGAATCAGGCAGTATTGAGCAGGATGCCGATATTGTGGCATTCCTTTATCGTGATGATTACTACGACAAAGAATCAGAGAATAAGAACATTATTGAAATCATTATTGCGAAACAGCGTAACGGTCCAGTTGGTACGGTATCACTGGCGTTCGTCAAAGAATATAATAAATTCGTCAACTTGGAAAGAAGATTTGACCATGCGGGAGTTCCGCCCGGTGCTTAAAGCCCAATTTTTGATCCATCTACATCGAAAGAATGCATGAACACAAAAGGAATTACACCCGTTTAAAAGACGCCCATTCGTGGGAGTCTTTTTATTATGAACAAGGCGTGTCACGCAGCTTCAACTCTTTTAGCCCATACATGCAATCTGCACATAAGAGAGGCGCTCTATTGACTCATAGCTTTACTTTGGCAAGGCCTGAACCGCATCACGTGCATCGAGATGCAGAGGAAATTTATCATTTCTGCTGATGTGACAAGCTCGATAATTCAATTGATTGAAAATCATTAATAAAGTGAGAATCACGTTATTTTCTCTTATTTCAATACGAACAATGATCTATGAAAAACAGTCTTTTTACTCGAAATCTCTTTTTTTAAACGTGAAAGGAATGTTTAAAGCGCTTTTCTCTGCATTTAAAACGAACAAAATTTGATTTCGAGATATTAATGTTCGGATTTCACGTTGACTTTTTCGTTTTGCATTGATAAAATAAATGTGTTTGAAAGAGATAACGTTTTGAAAGGTTAACGGAGGTGCAAGATATGTCTTCAGTAGTCGTAGTAGGTACGCAGTGGGGTGACGAAGGGAAAGGGAAAATTACCGATTTCCTTTCAGAAAATGCAGAGGTGATTGCCCGTTATCAAGGGGGAAACAATGCAGGTCACACGATCAAATTTGATGGAGTGACTTACAAGCTACACCTCATTCCGTCCGGTATTTTTTATCAAGAGAAAACTTGTGTCATCGGTAATGGAATGGTAATTGATCCTAAAGCGTTGGTCACTGAGCTTGCGTATCTTCACGAACGGAATGTGAGTACAGATAACCTCAGAATCAGCAATAGAGCCCATGTGATTCTGCCTTATCATTTAAAATTGGATGAGGTAGAAGAAGAGCGGAAAGGGGCTAATAAGATCGGTACGACGAAAAAAGGAATCGGACCAGCTTATATGGACAAAGCAGCTAGAGTCGGAATTCGGGTCTCAGATCTATTAGATCGTGAAGTATTTGAAGAGAAGCTTGCACGTAACTTAGAAGAGAAAAATCGTCTTTTTGAAAAAATGTACGACACAGAAGGCTTTAAAATTGAAGATATTTTAGACGAGTATTATGAATATGGTCAGCAAGTGAAAAAATATGTCGTCGACACATCTGTTGTATTGAACGATGCACTAGATGAAGGCCGCCGTGTTCTATTTGAAGGGGCGCAAGGCGTTATGCTTGATATCGACCAAGGGACTTATCCATTTGTGACATCATCTAACCCAGTGGCTGGAGGAGTGACGATTGGTTCTGGCGTAGGACCTACGAAAATTCAACATGTGGTCGGCGTGTCAAAAGCTTACACAACTCGTGTTGGAGACGGTCCATTCCCGACAGAGCTTTATGATGAAATTGGTGATCAAATCCGTGAAGTTGGCCGTGAATACGGTACGACAACTGGTCGCCCTCGCCGTGTTGGCTGGTTTGACAGTGTTGTTGTCCGTCATGCTCGCCGGGTGAGCGGTATTACAGATTTATCTTTGAACTCAATTGATGTTTTGACAGGTATCGAGACATTGAAAATCTGTGTCGCTTATAAATTGAACGGAGAAATCACAGAAGAATTCCCAGCAAGTCTAAATGAATTAGCGAAATGTGAGCCTGTCTACGAAGAAATGCCAGGATGGACAGAGGATATTACAGGCGTGAAGAATTTAAGTGAGCTGCCTGCAAATGCCCGCCATTATTTAGAGCGTATTTCACAATTAACAGGAATTCCACTTTCCATTTTCTCAGTTGGACCAGACCGTTCACAAACGAACGTTGTCCGCAGCGTGTACCGAACAGCATTGTAGTCTGATCAGACACCAGTAAAATCATACATTTTACTGGTGTTTTTTTGTTTAAATATTTCTAAAGAACAGACTTCCTGCCATTCCCAATATGATAACTGTATAAAGGGAAGGAGCATTCAAAGGATGGTGAGAGTGGGTGTATTTTATGCAAATGAGCGTGAACGATCTCTGCGGGAAACATTGTTCCGAATCGTTTTGTGGATTGATCTACCGCTCAATGCACTGATCTTCGTACCAAACGAATTAGTAGAATTTGCGGTGGCTATGCTTTTTCTTAGACGAATTAAACGTGAGGAAAATCAAAAGGAGCGTTGGTCATTCCTGATGTACCTAACAGCGCACGCTACCCGTAGGCCGTTGTCCAATTATCTGGTTCAAGATTAGTAGATGGTTCAGTTACCTATTATTTTTGATGGGAATGGGACAGTCAATTTCTATCAAGTGCCACTAAGATGGGACACGAAGAAAGAGGTGCTTGAGCAAGAAACAAACAACAAACAACATCATCCATCAACCGAAAGTGATCACGATAAAAGCTGAGAACAGGTGAAGAAACTCATTGGCTTGCTGCACTAGCCCAATAATCATGCTTAAGTGAGAAAGGAGTGGTCCAATTGTTTTTTAGAAAATGCCAGCTTTGATGTTCCTCTAAAATCAATGTGTACGCCCTGTACGTTGGCAGTGAGAAATTGGGCATTTGATCTCCTAATTGAAATGAACTCATGCTACTTCTTCCTTTTTCAATAACAATGTCACTTGTTTTATGTATAACCATTTTTGGATAGTCTAAAACGTTTCTATGTGCTTAAAGACGCAGTGATCATTGAAATTGAGGGGTTGTAGAAACTGATGGTTTGATAGGATAAATCAAATCTGACACTTTTTAAAAAAAATGTCGAAAAACGTATTGCCATATGTAATTAGTCTATGATATTATAAATCTCGTTGTTGCAAAGGTCTCTGAAACTTGTTAGCATGCGATGTTCCAGCTTTATGAAAGCTATTGGTTTGACGCAATACAGCTTCTTCAGATTCACTTTTCACAAACCGAGAGCCATTAGCTCAGTTGGTAGAGCATCTGACTTTTAATCAGAGGGTCGAAGGTTCAAGTCCTTCATGGCTCACCATGTTTTGGCCCGTTGGTCAAGCGGTTAAGACACCGCCCTTTCACGGCGGTAACACGGGTTCGAATCCCGTACGGGTCATTGATTTACTTTAGCGTTAAGCTAATTTTTCCTCACTTGCTTGAAAGAGCACCACGATTGCTTTTTCGGGCAAGTTACTGAGGTCCGGTAGTTCAGTTGGTTAGAATGCCTGCCTGTCACGCAGGAGGTCGCGGGTTCGAGTCCCGTCCGGACCGCCATTTATACATATTCATCATATTGATGATGGCTCGGTAGCTCAGTTGGTAGAGCAACGGACTGAAAATCCGTGTGTCGGCGGTTCGATTCCGTCCCGAGCCACTTCCAAACGCATCTGCAATCGCAGGTGCGTTTTTATTATGAAATGAAGGCATAAAAAGGGAGAAGCCGGACCTAGGTAGGGCCCGGCTCCATAAGAAGAAGACGTTACATGTATATAGACGTTTGGTGATTGGAAAAGTTTCGATAAAAAAAGAAAAAGTCATTATTTTTTGAACATCGCTCTTCCTATCCAACGTTTACTAGAAAGAAAAGCCTTTATTATTTTTATCTTTGCCGATTAAAACGTTATAATAGACAGTGAGCCTTTTTTCCTCAAACCAAAAAGGACTGATAAGAGATGCAAAATGGAATGACATAGATACTAAAAATGCAGGAGGGAATCACAATGGAAAAAAAGATTCTTGTCGTAGATGATGAAAAACCAATTGCTGATATTTTGGAATTTAACTTAAGAAAAGAGGGCTATGAGGTTCATTGTGCGTATGACGGAAATGAAGCCCTTGATATGGTAGAAGAAATGAAGCCAGACATCATTTTACTCGACATCATGCTGCCGAACAAAGATGGCGTTGAAGTTTGCCGTGAAGTGAGAAAGAAATATGACATGCCCATTATCATGCTGACAGCGAAAGACTCTGAAATTGATAAGGTCATTGGTCTTGAGCTTGGAGCGGATGATTATGTGACGAAACCATTCAGCACGCGCGAGCTGCTTGCTCGTGTGAAAGCAAATTTGAGAAGACAGACCGCTACTCCACAGACGGAGGAAGAATCTGAATCAAATGATATTGAAATTGGATCACTTGTCATCTATCCAGATGCGTATGTCGTGTCTAAACGTGACGAAACGATTGAATTGACGCACCGAGAGTTCGAATTGCTTCATTACTTAGCGAAGCATATTGGACAAGTTATGACACGAGAGCATTTACTACAAACTGTATGGGGCTACGATTACTTTGGAGATGTCCGTACAGTAGACGTCACAGTCCGCCGTCTTCGTGAGAAAATTGAAGACAACCCTAGCCACCCGAGCTGGATCGTGACCAGACGAGGCGTCGGCTACTATTTAAGAAACCCAGAGCAGGACTAAGATTCTTATGAGTAAAGTAGGTTTTTTTCGCTCGATTCACTTCAAATTGACCTTAATCTACGTGCTGCTGATCATTGTCGCCATGCAGATCATTGGTGTGTACTTTGTGAAGCAGTTAGAGCAGTCCTTAATTAATTCATATGATAATTCCTTGAATCAGCGAATCTACTCGTTATCGTATTACCTAGAACAAGATTCATCGAAGAGCAAGGCAGAATTAAAAGAGGATGCCCAAAAGATTTTAAATGATTTTAACAACAAAGATGAGTCTAATGAAATTTCTGAAGTCAGCTATATTGACGAAAGCAGAGAGGTCATTGCCTCTGTGAATAATGGAAGTCAAGAGATTGCCGGAAAGAAAATCACAGATCAAATTATTAGCCGTATTTTCGCCGTGGGCAAAGACTATGAGAAAAAATTCTATGATCCAGAATCGAATAAACGGGTGCGTATTTCAGCGACAGCCGTGAAAAATGAGAACCAAGAAACCGTCGGTGTCATTTATGTGGTGTCTTCTATGGAAAGTGTTTTTAACCAAATGCGTACCATTAATACGATTTTGGCAACGGGAACGCTGCTTGCCCTCGGGATAACGGCTCTACTTGGTATCTTCATCTTCAGAACGATTACACATCCAATTTCGGATATGAGAAAGCAAGCAATCGAGCTGGCAAAAGGGAATTTTTCCAGAAAGGTCCGAAAGTATGGACATGACGAAATTGGTCAGCTTGCGACGACGTTTAACCATCTGACCAGAGAGCTGGAGGAAGCTCAGCTGATGACAGAGGGTGAGCGGAAAAAACTTTCTTCTGTCATTGCGTATATGACAGATGGTGTCATTGCAACGAATCAAAACGGTGCCATTATACTATTAAACAGCCCAGCATTAGAGCTTCTGAATGTTTCACGTGAAACAGCATTAGAGATGCCGATTACGTCCTTACTTGGCTTAGAGGAAACCCATACATTTGAGGATTTAGTCGAAAATCAAGACTCCATGCTGCTTGAAATTGAACGGGAAGCTCGGCTGTCTGTTTTACGTGTTAATTTCTCAGTCATTCAGAAAGAGCTTGGGAAGATTGATGGCTTAATCGCGGTCATTTATGATGTGACAGAGCAGGAGAAAATTGATGCTGAACGTCGTGAATTCGTAGCGAACGTATCTCATGAGCTGCGGACACCGTTAACCACGATGAGAAGCTACCTTGAAGCATTGGCAGAGGGTGCGCTTGGTGATAAAGAGCTTGCGCCAAGGTTCCTCGGTGTGACGCAAAATGAAACAGAGCGCATGATCAGACTTGTAAATGATCTGCTGCAGCTATCTAAGTTTGACAGCAAGGATTATCAATTTAATCGTGAGTGGACGAACTTTATCAGATTTATCTCGTTGGTCATTGATCGTTTTGAAATGACAAAGGAGCAGCATGTCGATTTTATCCGCAATCTGCCGCAGCGTGAAGTGTATGTTGAAATTGATCAAGATAAAATCACACAGGTGCTCGATAATATCATTTCCAATGCCATGAAATACTCACCAGAGGGTGGACACATTACGTTCACAGTGGAGTTGGATGAGGGCAAAGGTCTTGTGGTATTCAGCGTCAAAGATGAGGGAATCGGTATTCCGAAGAAGGATATGGATAAAATCTTTGAACGCTTTTATCGAGTGGATAAAGCGAGAACGAGAAAGCTTGGCGGAACCGGCCTAGGTCTTGCGATTGCAAAAGAGATGGTTCAGGCTCATGGCGGAGATATTTGGGCTGACAGCATTGAAGGAAAAGGAACAACGGTGACCTTTTCCCTTCCGTACAATGAAGAACAAGAGGATGATTGGGATGAAGCGTGAGACCTTTAAAACCATAATATTGACAATCCTAATTGCGATTAGTCTTGTGTTTACTTGGAATATTTGGATGTTCCAGCCCGTCATGCAGGATGAGGCGGATGCCGGCACAAAGGTTGTGGAATCGAAGAAAATTTCAAGCGACGAGCCTCGAAGCCTCATTGATGTCGTGAAGCCGCGTGAAATGTTCATCCATTCAAATGGTGAGCATTTTAAAGTGGATCAAAAGGAACTCTTTCAAAACTTTTGGAATGATGTGAGCCTTTGGGATGTCAAAGAGATTACGGATGTGTCGGATCAATATTCTGAGCTCAGATTTAAGAACTTCTTCTATGGACGTGGAGGACAAGGAAAGACTTTGGATCTTGTATTCAATGATCCGATTCCGATTGATATTTTCCAAGTGCTGTTTAAATGGCCGAATAGATCCATTGAATACAACTCGTTTGATCGGATGATTGTGCCGTTCGTCCAGCAGGATCAGGCCAATAAGAAAGTCTATTTGGTCTCATACAGCAAGGAAACGGTGCTTGAGCTGACCATTGAGTCGGCCAACTATCGTAATCTGATGAATAGCATCGCAGCCGCTCAAAAAGAGATGCCGCGCTATGATTTATATACATTCTCGACGAATTCTAAACGAGATTTCCTTCTGCCGCGAAAGAAAAAGCAGCTTGAAGCGAAAATGTTCTTTATCGAAACGATCAAGACAAGCATATTCAAGGACGCTTTGTTTACAGACCCAGGTCTTGTCGGTGAGGAGTCTAATTTAAATCGGACGGTGTATACAGATGGGACAAGTCGTCTTGAGGCCAATCAAAAAGATCACCGAATCCAATATCAGCACCGCAATATCAATTCCAGTACCGTCTTCCAAACGGGAGATTTGATCAAGCGAAGTGTGAAGTATTTCAATGATACGGGAAGCTTTACAGATGACTATCAATACACTGGCATCAATAGCAATCAGCAGCTGTCCTTTAATATGTTTATGGATGGTCTGCCGATCGTCAACAGCACAAAGCACCCATTTGGTATGACTTCTCTTGAAGTACAATGGGCGAATGATGACATCTTGAATTACAAGCGTCCAAACTACATTCTTGGCAACAAAGCAAGTCAAAGTGAACAGGTCAAGTTGATGAATGGGACAGAGCTGAAGGACTTGATCATCAAGCAGACGAAATATGATGATCTGGAGAAAATTGAACAGATTTTCCCTGCCTATCAAGCGACGTCAACGGCATCAGATCAAGATGAAGCGATGTTTGTCTGGCTAGAGCCAGTCTGGTGCATGAAATATAATGGCAAAACCGTGATTTTATCGAATGATCTGTTGGCAGAGGGGAGCGAGAATAATGGAGTGGAATAAGACCAAAACGATCTTTATCCTAGCCTTTCTCGTTCTCGATATCTTTCTTGGTTTTCAATACTTTGAAAAACGATCGACCGATCATTTCGCGATTATCGAAAAAACAGATACGCTGGAAGAAATGAAGGAAGATGGGATCAAATATGGCAATCTATCAGATGAAGCGAAGATTGGCTACCGTATTACAGCTGAAAAGAAACAATATACAAAAAAGGATGTCGACGGATTAGCTGATCAAAAGGCGAAAAGCACATTCCTACCAAAAACAGACAAGGATAATCCTGTCACTTTGCTTGAAATGACCTTCAATAAACCAGTCGCACTGCCGAAAAAGGATACGAAAACAGCAGCGACAAACCTTGTGAACCAGCGTTTGCTGGATGGGAAGAATTATAAGCTGTGGAGTATGGATGAAGAGACTGGTAAAATCGTCTTTTTCCAAACGTACAAAGGGAAGTACATCTTCCAAGAAGGCTTGGATGACACTGAAACCATCGGGAAAATCACATTAAATTTGAACGATCAAAACGAGGTCGTATCGTATCAGCAGTCGATGGTGACGTCGATTAATGAAGTGAGAAAAGAAACCCTTGTCCCAGCGCTTGAAACCGTCAAGGACTTATATACGCAAAATATGCTGAGCCCATACACGACTGTGAAAAAGGTTGAGCTTGGCTACTATACGCAATACCCAGGTGCAAGCACTCAAGTCATGGTTCCTGTATGGCGGGTGGAGCTTGCAGGCGTAGTAGCTGGTTCAAAGAAAAAGACTGAGGAAGAATTTTTGATCAATGCCATCGATGGCTCAACACTTGATCATATAGAGAAAGATGACAAATCTTCAATGGAGTGAGAGAACATGAGCTTGCAGTTCAGTGTACTAGCGAGCGGAAGTACGGGGAACGCTTTTTATTTAGAAACAGACGAGTATGCCTTTTTGGTGGATGCTGGCCTAAGTGGCAAACAGATGGTCGAGCTGTTTGGTCAAATCGACCGCAAGCCTGAAGACTTGGACGGAATTTTTGTGACACACGAGCACTCAGATCATATTAAGGGGCTCGGTGTCATGGCAAGAAAGTACAATCTTCCTGTCTATGCAAATGCGAAAACGTGGAAGGCGATGGAGTCGCATATTGGGAAGGTTGATACTGAACAGAAATTCCACTTTGATATGGAGACAGTTCAATCCTTTGGCGGTCTTGATGTCGAGTCCTTTGGCGTGTCACATGATGCGGCAGAGCCTATGTTTTACGTGTTCCATTATGGAGGGCGAAAGCTAGCCCTCCTGACGGATACAGGCTATGTGAGTGATCGCATGAAAGGGATTATCAAATCAGCAAATATGTTTGTATTTGAGAGCAATCATGATGTCGGCATGCTCCAAATGGGCCGATACCCATGGAGTATTAAGCGCAGAATCCTGAGCGACGTTGGACATGTATCGAATGAAGATGCCGCTCTTGCCATGACAGATGTGATTGGTGATGCCACCTCACGCATTTATTTGGCTCACCTGAGTCAAGACAACAACATGAAGGATTTAGCCCGTATGGCGGTTCAACAGACACTTGAAATGAAGGGTTTTGTTGTGGGGGACGGATTTGATTTATATGATACGGACCCGAGAAAAGCAACCCCGCTTTGTGCCGTATGATTTTTACAATTATATGATTAAGATAGGAGCTTCTTACCAACACTATATACATATCTATTCACTGAAAGGAAGGAAACATAGTGGATTATCGCGATGTAGAGTGGAAGCCGAGACGAAGCAGAAAAGGATATTTCTTATCTGGTTTGATCGGTGTATTGGTAGGAGCTTTTTTAATGGGATTCTTTTTTCCCTATGTGTCTGGACAGAGCGGCAGTCCCTTTGGATGGCAGCAAGCTAAAGACCAGCAAGCATCAGAGGGTCCTTTAAAGACCGTCAATGTGAACGTAAATGATGCTGTCACAAAAGTGGTGTCTAGCATGTCTGATACGGTTGTCGGCGTTATTAATATCCAAAAGTCGAGCTTTTGGGAGGAAGGCGGAGAAGCAGGCAGCGGTTCAGGTGTGATTTATAAGAAAAAGGGTGACACCTATTATATCGTGACCAACCATCATGTCATTAAGGGTGCAAATCAGCTTGAAGTGAGCCTTCAGGATGGGACAAGAATTAGAGCAAATCTTGTAGGAAGCGATCAGCTCATGGATTTAGCTGTACTCACTGTCAAAAGTGATAAGATCAAGAAAACCGCAGCCTTCGGCAATTCAGATCATGTGAAGCCTGGGGAGCCAGTCATAGCCATTGGAAACCCATTAGGGCTAGAATTTGCAGGCTCTGTCACACAAGGTGTCATTTCAGGAACGGAGCGTGCCATTCCTGTTGACTCAAATGGTGACGGACAGACGGATTGGAATGCGGAGGTCCTGCAAACGGATGCTGCCATCAATCCTGGGAACAGCGGTGGTGCCCTGATCAATATGGACGGAAAAGTGATCGGTATCAATTCGATGAAGATTGCTGAATCAGAGGTGGAAGGAATTGGACTCTCCATTCCAGCCAATCTGGTCATCCCTGTCATAGAAGATTTAGAGCGCTATGGGGAGGTCAAACGTCCGTACCTTGGGGTTGGCATGAAATCACTAGCAGATATTGCGAGCTATCATTGGCAGGAAACATTGAAACTCCCAGCAAAGGTAACAACAGGGGTCGTCGTGATGAGTGTGGAACCTCTGTCTCCAGCAGGAAAAGCGGGACTAAAAGAGCTGGATGTCTTGACGTCCTTTAGTGGCAAGGATGTACAAAATATCGTGGATCTGCGTAAATATTTATACCAAAAGAAAGTCGGAGATAAGGTAAAGGTGCAATTTTACCGAAACGGAAAGAAAAAATCGGTAGAGATCAAACTCTCTAGAACCGACCGATTTGGCGGATAACCAGTTCCAACAAGGGACTGGTTTTTTTTGCATGCTCATCATATGATGAACGGAAAGGGGGAGGTACGATTGGTTACACTACAACCGATGTCACAAACAGATTACGACTCATTGATAGAGGCGACGATTAAGCGGTACGCAGAAGAAAAGGTACTAGCAGGAACATGGGCCAAGGAAGAAGCGCTTGAAAACGCAGAAGATCAATTTGACCGGCTGCTTTCAGAAGGCATTCATACAGAGCATCATGAGCTGTGGAAATTCTTAAACGGGGACGAGGCCATTGGCTGGGTCTGGCTTTGTTATGATCCGAATCACCCTCAAAAGGAAGGATTTATTTACAACTTCATCTTGTTTGAAGCTTACCGAGGAAAAGGCTTTGGGAAACAAGCCATTGCTGCATTAGAGGAGCAAGCAAAGTTATTAGGTGTACAAAAACTCTCGCTACATGTCTTTGCTCATAATCAAATCGCCCGTTCGCTGTACGAGAAGACGGGCTTTGCGGAAACCAGCATCTACATGAGCAAACCGATCTAAAAAAGAAGAAGTACCGTTCGGACTGCGTACGGTACTTTGTTATGAAGACATCATGGCATCCTGAGCCGTGACTTGGTATAGATCTACTTTGCATTTCACGAAGGCACGGATGATCGATGGGACTTGGGCTTCTGAACGAATCAACAATGAGGTCTCGTCATCACTGATCACAAGGTCTGTTCCCACACTTTGTAAGTACTGTGTGAGAACAGGCTTCACCTCATCATCAATCCACGCATGCTTAAAGGTTGCACGAATGTTTGAGGACATGATGGTTTTCCTTTCAGGATGATTACGTGGGGTCACTAATTTTCCTTCAGAAATAAACGCAGTTTTGGTACAAATAGTATTTGTGAACCTTGGGCGGTCAGCTGTTAAAAAGACGGTTTTTCCTTCATACTTCAACGTTTCGATGACCCGTTGGATATGCAAGATCGAATCTGAATCAATATCTGTAAAAGGTTCGTCGAGTAAAATAAATTCAGGCCGATGGGCGATTGCCTGCGCCATTCCGAGCCGTTTCTTCATACCAGATGTAAAGACACCGACCTTCTCTTGATGGTAGCGATGTAAACCAACAAATTCTAGCAATTCTTCATAATAGCTTATTTTCTGGCGTGTGCCGTTGATTTTGGATAAATAGACGATATGCTCAATTGCGGTGAGCCCTTCATATAAATCCGTATATTCTGGCAGAACGCCGATGTGATGCCTCACTTTTTTTAACGAAGACATGTTCATCATTGTAAACGTACCAGAGGTTGGGCGGGATATCCCTGTAATGATATTGAAAAAAGTGGTCTTACCAGCACCCTTCGGTCCAATGAGTCCGAAAATGTCTCCTTGATTGACATCAAGATGGATATGATCTATTGCGACTTTTGTCCGGTATTTTTTTGTCAGCCCTTTTGTACGTAGCATTTATACATCCCTCCTTTGAAACAGCAGCGCTGTTCCAATGAGTAAGACAACTGTCAATGCTGTATTCATCAGCACATATGTAAGCGGTTCACTCCAGCGTGCATAATAATAAGGCGTCATGTATTGGAACATATGGATAAATCGATCAGAAGAAAGAACAGAAATGATACTGATGATCGGGAAAAGAAAGGAAAACAACATGCCGACAAACATCGATTTCTGCGGTGTTGGAAAGAGCATGGACAGAAACAAAGCACATGAGATGCCTACACTGATAAAGGTCAATATTTTCAAGGCATCAGAGAACAGAAAACGATGTGAAATGACCATATTCAGCACATATGTCGTCATGATGCAGCTGAGCCAAAACAGCATCTGCCCAAGATATTTCCCGATGACAATGTTTAGACGAGTCGTTTTACTGACGAGAAAACGAATGGTTTTCAAATGAATTTCGCGACTCAAAATATCATGGGATAATAAAAAAATAAGGAAAAAACCAAATAAAGAAATCACCAGTTCATTCCCAATGGAATAAGGGTCCTTCTCCTGCTCCCATTGCGCTTGATAAGCCGCTATAAACGGAAGACTTGATACAAAAGTAGATAAAATGAAAATAATAACAATTGTTAAAATGGATTTTGTGCTTTTGAAGAGCTTCTTAAACTCATTCATACAGATGGTCCACACACGCTGTACCTCCCTTCATCTTTATTATAACGTTAGAACAGAAAGACACCATATCTCGCTCTTTAACATTTGTTTAACTTTAAAAAAGATGACTCTTCCAGCATTATTTGATTTATTTTTAAAAATGTTCAGAAAAATATATTGATTTATCTAAAAACATCATGTATGATAGCTTTAATTCAAAATAATTGAACAGGCAATGACGAGAGAAAGTACAATCATCAATTTTTCCACAGAGAGCTTCGGTAGCTGAAAAGAAGCAAAAATAATGATTGGAAAAATGGTCTCTGAGCCTCGTACTGAACATATCCTTGATATAAGTAGGTCACGACGAGATTTGGTACTCGTTATCAAAACCACAGTATATGAGCCAAGTTGGAGCTTTGTACTTGTAGAGGCTGTTTAGCGCGAGCAAACAGTAAATAAAGGTGGTACCACGAGACAAATACCTCGTCCTTATGATTCATAGTTAAGGAGGGGGTATTTTTTATTTTCCACTTTTTTCATACAACTGTCCAAATGTTCCACGTGAAACAACACAACCATTTTTTCAAATGAAAGGGAGATTGACATGAGTGAACATGCATTGGTTTTACAATCAGATTTCGGAATTGATGATGGAGCGGTTAGCGCAATGTACGGAGTGGCAAATACGGTGAGCAACAGCATCCGTATTTTTGATTTAACACACAACATTCCCCAGTATGACATTTGGGAGGCATCCTATCGCCTGCTGCAAACAGTAACTTATTGGCCAGAAGAAACGGTATTCGTATCCGTCGTTGACCCAGGCGTTGGATCAGAGCGAAAGAGTCTTGTCGTCAAAACAACAAGCTCTCACTATATCATCACCCCAGATAACGGGACATTAACGCACGTCGCGCAGGATATTGGGATTGTGGAAGCACGTTATTTAGATGAAACGATCAACCGATTGCCGAAGTCGGGGAAATCACATACATTCCATGGTAGAGATATTTACGCATATACAGGCGCAAGAATTGCATCAGGCGTGATTTCTTTTGAAGAGGTCGGGCCAAAGGCGAATATTGATGATGTTATTCACCTTCCAGCCGTACAGGCTTATGCGGAAGAAGAAGTGATCACAGGGACAATTGATATTTTAGATGTGAGGTTCGGAAACCTATGGACAAACATTCATCACACGTTATTTGAACAGCTTTCAATAAATTATGGTGATTCAATAGAAGTTACCATTGCCAAAGGCCCAAAAAATGTGTATAAAAATATCATGACCTATGGACGATCTTTTGCCGATTTAAAGGTAGGCGAACCACTCATATATGTCAATTCACTCGATCATTTGGGCGTGGCGATCAATCAAGGGTCATTTGCGAAGGCTTATAACATCGGTACAGGCACAGGATGGCGCCTTTCGATTCGCAAAGCTCCGCGCATTATATACGAATAAGAGGAGGAAACATCATGGCAGGTAAACAACTTTCTACGAAAACTGTCGTTGCCATCGGAATTGGCACAGCCGTCTTTGTCATTTTAGGACGCTTCGTCTCCATTCCAACTGGAATTCCGAATACACAAATTGAAACATCGTACGCTTTCCTTGCGTTAATGGCCGTATTATTTGGTCCAATTGCTGGCGCACTGATTGGTTTTATTGGCCATCTTATTAAAGATGCCACCACATTTGGCCCTTGGTGGAGCTGGATTATCGTTTCGGGTGTTGTTGGTTTATTCATCGGCTTCATTTCAAACCGTTTAAAAGTAGAAGAGGGAGACTTCGGCTGGAAAAAAATCACGTTCTTCAACGCCGTACAAGCAGGCGCACAGGCATTAGGCTGGTTTGTCATTGCCCCTGTACTCGACATTGTGATCTATGCAGAACCTGCGAACAAGGTGTTTGTTCAAGGCATCATAGCAGGGATTTCTAACATTATCACAGTCGGAGTACTTGGAACAATCATCATTGGAGCTTATGCGAAAACGAGAAGCAAAAGCGGCAGCCTATCGAAAGAAACATCATGAAGCAAGGTGGAACACGTAAATGAAGAAACCGATGATTCAATTTGAACATTTCGGATTCAAGTATCGCAGTCAGTCAGAGCCGACATTGAAAGATATCAACCTGACCATCTATGAAGGTGAAAAAGTCCTCATCGCAGGCCCGTCTGGATCGGGAAAAAGCACACTAGCCCATTGTATCAATAGGCTAGTTCCTTCATCTTATAAAGGCTCTATCAAAGGAAGTCTTCACATCGGCGGGAAACATGCAGAGAAAGAGAACATTTTCTCCCTCTCACAGCTCGTCGGAACAGTTTTGCAGGATCCTGATGGACAATTTATTGGGCTGACCGTTGGAGAAGACATCGCGTTTACACTTGAAAATGATCAGGTCACGCGAGAAGAGATGAAAATCCGTGTAGAAGCAGCGGCAAGATTAACAGAGGTAGACGGCAAGCTAGCATCATCTGTGCATGAGCTGTCAGGCGGTCAAAAACAGCGCGTCGCCATTGCAGGCGTCCTTGTCAAC
This sequence comes from Bacillus sp. FJAT-53060, assembly GCF_037104745.1. Taxonomy (NCBI): domain Bacteria; kingdom Bacillati; phylum Bacillota; class Bacilli; order Caryophanales; family Bacillaceae; genus Bacillus; species Bacillus sp. FJAT-53060. The sequence goes on along the minus strand of NZ_JBAWSW010000008.1, from coordinate 64,982 downwards.
GATGTCGACATTTTGCTGTTTGATGAACCACTTGCAAGCCTTGATCCTGCAACAGGAAAAGAAGTCATTGATCTCATTGATCGACTGCAAAAAGAAACGAAAAAAACCGTCGTGATGGTCGAGCACCGATTAGAGGATGTTCTCTATCGACATGTCGATCGCATCATCGTCGTTAATGACGGAACGATCGTAGCGGATATGACACCGGACGAATTGCTCGCTTCAAATGTATTGGAGGAGGCGTATTTACGTGAGCCATTATATGTGAAGGCCATGAAATATGCAGGCATTCCGGTTGCGCCCCAAGATCAGTTAGCGAATTTACAGCACCTGACCTTAGATGACCAGGCAAAAGATAAAATTGAGAAGTGGATGGAAGCGTCTGAGGAGAAAGTCGAGCAGGATACAGCGCAGGATTTGCTAGAGGTGTGTGAGCTCAGCTTTGACTATCCGACAAGACCAAACACGCTCAACAATCTCTCTTTTACCGTCAAAAAAGGAGAAATGATCAGCATCGCAGGAGCCAACGGTGCAGGCAAGACGACATTGTCCAAGCTGCTCTGTGCATTTGAAAAGCCAACTAAAGGTACAATCCTTTTAAATGGCGATGACATCACAGGAGATACGATCAAACAGCGCTCCGAACGCATCGGCGTCGTCATGCAAAACCCAAATCAAATGATTTCAAAACAAATGATCTTTGATGAGGTCGCATTGGGTCTTGTATTAAGAGGCGTACAAGAGGAAGAAATAAAAGAACGTGTCGAGCGTGTTCTGAAAGTATGCGGCTTGTATCCATTCCGAAATTGGCCCATCTCAGCTCTCAGCTTTGGACAGAAAAAACGCGTCACCATTGCATCCATTCTTGTGTTAGAGCCGGAAATCATCATCCTAGACGAGCCAACTGCCGGACAGGATTTTAGACATTATACAGAAATGATGACGTTTTTAGAGCAACTAAACAAACAAGGTGTGACCATTTTAATGATCACACATGATATGCATTTGATGCTTGAATACACAACAAGAACCATTGTGATTGCAGATGGAGAAAAAATCGCAGATGATGCACCTGCCAAACTGCTCACAGATCAGTTGCTTGTCCAAAAGGCAAGTTTAAAGGAAACGTCGCTGTATGAGCTAGCGCTAAAAGCAGATTGGCCAAATCCGAATGAACTCGTGGATCGCTTCATTGAGGTTGACAGAAAGGAACGAATGACATGGCTGTAGATATGCTGTCCTATATCGATCGCCCCTCGCCAATTCATCGGCTGACAGGTGCAACCAAACTCATTTGCTTTATCCTCTGGTCATCCGCAGCGATGCTCACGTATGATACGGGCGTTTTAGTCTTTATGCTAGTCGCCAGTATCATATTTTTCCATCTGTCGAACGTACGATTTCGTGATATATCCTTCGTGATGATTGTGTTGGTAATTTTTCTTGTGATCAACAACATCGCCATTTACATCTTTGCACCGCAGCAAGGTGTCGCCATCTACGGAGCAAAACACGAGCTTTTTCATATCGCAGGCCGGTACAATGTCACACTTGAACAGCTTTTCTATCAATTGAACATTACAATCAAATATGTGACCGTCATGCCAGCAGCGCTCTTATTTATCGTCACAACAAATCCAAGTGAATTCGCCTCATCGCTCAGCCGAATCGGCGTCAGCTACCGGATTTCCTATGCTGTAGCGATTGCCCTGCGCTATATTCCAGATATCCAACGGGATTTCCGGACGATTGCAATTTCTCAGCAAGCAAGAGGAATCGATTTATCAAAGAACGAAAAACTGGGGAAACGAATCAAAAATGCGTTATCGATTGTGATGCCTCTCATTTTCTCTAGCTTAGAGCGGATTGAAACGATCAGCAATGCAATGGAGCTGCGTGGATTTGGAAAGCATAAAAAGCGCACATGGTTCACCGCCAACGACTTTCAAAAAGCAGATTATGTGGCGTTAGTGTTTGTTGGTGTGGTGCTGATCGTGACACTTGTAATTACATTTATTAGAGGAACGAGATTTTATAATCCGTTTGTATAGAAAGAAGCCTTCACAGGAAGTGGAGGCTTCTTGTGTTGTTTGTGGATAAAAGGTTTGGGAAATGGCAAAAGACTATTAACATGTGAATAAATCGGTTATATTGAACAATGAGCGAAATACTTGTGAATAACCATAGAACATATTGGAGGAATAAGATACTTATGAACAAAACATTTTATGCTTGTGTAGAACACATTGAAACCGTACTAGATATGTATATAGATGATCATGAACTGCCACCAGAATTCAGAAAAATCGAACATACACACAGTTTATCCACAACCTGTGAATTGTGCGATGAACCTGCAATATATATAGTAGGGAACGCGTGATCGGACACAATATACACAAATTTTATCCACAATTGTTGATAACTTATATGAATAACTTGTTCTTAAGGTGGGGATGACCTGTGAATATATCAATTATCACAGTAGGAAAATTAAAAGAGAAATATTTAAAGCAAGGCATAGCCGAATACACAAAACGATTACAGGCCTATGCGAAAATTGAGATCATTGAGCTAGCGGACGAAAAAGCGCCCGAACATCTCAGCCATCAAGACATGAAAATCATCAAAGACAAAGAAGGCGAACGAATCCTAAGCAAAATCAATCCAGACGCCCACGTCATCACCCTCGCCATCGAAGGAAAAATGAAAAGTTCCGAAGAATTAGCCGAAACAATAGATAATCTGGCAACTTACGGAAAAAGTAAGGTATGTTTTGTCATAGGCGGATCGCTTGGATTAAGTGACGCTGTGATGCAGCGCACGAATGAGAAGCTGTCATTTTCGAAAATGACGTTCCCGCATCAGTTGATGAGGTTGGTGCTGATGGAGCAGATTTATCGGGCGTTTCGGATTGTTCGCGGGGAGCCTTATCATAAGTAAATGCAATTATTATGTACAGTTATAGCTAGTGTTTTATAGATATGACTGTTTTTTATGTAAGAATAAAATTGAGTTGAATATGTTATTACTAGTTGTGAACTAATAAATTTTAAAAAAACTATGCTTATAAAAAAATGAATTGGAATTGGTTAATAACGACTTTGACAATTCACGATAAAAAAAATAATTCTCCTAACAAATGTATATAATGTTTGGAAATATAATGAATTTACACAATCTAATGAAGCAAAAATAAAATTATATTTCGATGATGAATATATTGAATGTGCTTTAAGAAAAGGTAAAAATGGTCATGTAGCAGTAAGATTTGATACTATCGAAAGTTTAAAAATAGAAATTATGTATTATTTTGCTAATTATAAAAATCCTAGTACACATCTAGTCCCAGGATTGGCTGGGATTTTATCTAATAAGACCTATATTCGCAGATACGCTAGAACTAAATCAATAACAGTTGGTGATGCAAACCTAGTGTTAAGAAATATAGTAGTTTCTTTAGGGTTAAATAAAAAAAGAAGACGAATTTAATGAATTGGTAGATAAGATAAAGTTTATATTCCCTAATATTCAAATTTAAGAGTGAATTATAATGAGGATACAGATGAGTATTTAAGTGTAAGGTGGATTTCTCCATCAAACGAGCCGAACATCCTTTGATTTATTAGACCTTAATCAGATGAAGTGAAGTCATCGTGTGTAAGGTAGAGGGAGTGTAACATCAAACAGATTACCATTGACAGCTTTCTTCTTGAGGCGTAAAATATGAAATTATTCAGAAATAGCAACATTTTAAGTAAATAACGAAGGCTATGATTGCTGTGGGTCACACTATGGCAGGAGCAGCTTCTGGAGAGACCACATGTATGTGCGGCGCCGAAGGGTTCACAATCTCAGGCAGAAGGACAGAAGAGTACGAAATATTGTATTTTTGATGCATTGATGATGTCATGTATTGCTTTTCTCTATTTGACTATTCTTTTATGACTATGAGATTGGAGCGCATCCAATCTCTTTTTTTATGTATTTTTTAAGAGTTCGCTATTGCAATATAAGATCGTGTTGTAGGAGGGCATTGAAATTGGCACAACAAGAGTTAAAACGAGATTTATCAAACCGTCATGTTCAATTGATTGCGATTGGCGGAACCATCGGAACAGGGCTGTTTTTAGGCTCTGGAAAGGCCATTCAATTGGCGGGTCCGTCGATCATTTTTGCCTACTTAATTGTCGGAATGGCTATCTTTTTTGTCATGAGGGCACTTGGAGAATTGCTCTTATCTAAGTCGGGCTATCAATCGTTAACCGATATTGCACAAGACTATCTTGGTTCTTGGGCTTCATTTGTGACAGGATGGACGTATTGGTTTTGCTGGATTATGACAGTCATGGCTGATGTCATTGCGGTCGGGGTGTATGTGCAGTATTGGTTTGACATTCCGCAATGGATTCCTGCACTCATTTGTTTGTTGATTTTACTAGGATTTAATTTATTAACGGTGAAGCTTTTTGGAGAAATGGAGTTTTGGTTTGCACTTATTAAAGTCATCACAATTCTATTGTTAATTGGAGTCGGGATTGTCCTATTAATCATTGGGTTTCAAACAGATGCCGGATCTGTGACGGTCACGAATCTTTGGTCACATGGCGGGTTATTTCCAAATGGTATAACAGGCTTCTTGTTGTCATTCCAGATGGTGATTTTTGCTTATGTAGGAGTGGAACTTGTCGGCGTTTCCGCAGCAGAAACAGCGAATCCACAAAAAAATATTCCGTCTGCGATTCATAAAATTCCATTAAGAATTCTTTTTTTCTATGTGGGTGCCATCTTTGTTTTATTATGTATCAACCCATGGACCGAGCTCAGTGCATCAGAAAGTCCCTTTGTGAAAACCTTTGGACTTATTGGTATACTAGTAGCAGCGGGGCTCATTAATTTTGTCGTTCTGACGTCTGCAGCTTCAGCTTGTAATAGCGGTATGTTCTCAACGAGCCGTATTTTGTATAATCTCAGTCATCAAAAGCAGGGGCCAACTTCCTTTGGCCGACTGAATAAGCACGCTGTCCCAAGCAATGCGCTGTTTGTTTCAACAATCGTGGTGTCTGTCGGGGCTCTTTTGAGCAAGATGATGCCAGAACAAGCCTTTGGCATTGTGACGACGATTAGTGCCATTTGTTTCATTTGGGTCTGGAGTATTATTTTAATTTGTCACTTAAAATATAAAAAAGCACGTCCTGATCTGCATGCGGCATCTACTTTTAAAGCGCCATTCACACCTTTTGTGAATATCGGTGTCCTTGTGCTCTTTGCTGCCATTCTCGTGATCATGCTCTTCGCTGACGCAACACGCCCAGCGCTGTTATTGACACCAGTATGGTTCGGTTTCCTATTTTTGATTTATGCACGAAAGAAACGAAGTGCATGATAATGGGCGAAACAGCAAAGTCTTTTCGGGATGTGCTTTTTATCAATTAACGATTTCGAATCTTCAACATATACTTTGCATTGAGAAGAGTTGAGAGCGATTGACTCCGAGGGAATACACAATCAAAATAAACATGGCACCGGTCAATAGAAAATTCATCATTTGAAAGGTGTAAAACAGCCCTTCCAGCATCACATGCTTTTCGCCTTCTTTTCTGATATAGTCCTTGTCTGATGGATTTGGTAGATTGCGATTAGAATAGACAAGCTTTAGCACAGATATCGCTACATAAGAGTTAATTATATTGATCATCAATAAAGTTACATTGACAAGGATGAGCTATAGTTGTTGCTTGGTCACGATAGCAACACCAATTGCCTCGTTTTTAGTTCATCCTCCTCGAATAGAAAAATAGTGAAAGCTTAACAGCCAGCAGGGACGGCATTAATACGTCTCGTTCCATTAAGCTGATCGTCTGGCGAGAAACCTTTACACGCTTTGCAAGCTCAGTTGGTTCAAACCATCACGTGGGGCAGCTCTTTTAGCCGATTTTTCATCATGTCACCTCAAATATTATCCCAATATTTACTTTATTGTAAAATATTATATTCATTTTGATATTTGTCAAAATGATAAAAATAATTGTTATAAAGATCACCTTTATTCAAAAGGTCAACAATGATACGCTAAAGGAAAGAGAAATAGAAAACAGGTGATGCCCATGCTCATTGATCAATTAAAAAATGACTTACATCAATCACAACCGTTGTTTATTGGAGAAGAGACAGCGTTCAAAGCCGCAGTCCTTGTCCCTTTGGTGCAAGTCAACGGGGAATGGCATGTTTTATTTGAGATACGATCGCTGACGATGAAAAAACAGCCTGGTGATATTAGCTTTCCTGGAGGCAAACTCGACGGGGGCGAAACAGCGCAAGAAGCGGCATTGCGAGAAACTCATGAAGAACTGGGCATTCCGCCCGAATCAGTCGAAACCGTTGGACAGCTCAGCCCTTACATTGCCTCTCCATCCTTCGTGGTGTATCCATATGTCGGTATCATTGATGAACAGAAGGTCAAACACTCCTTTAATCAAGAGGAAGTGGAGGAGACCTTTATCGTGCCTCTATCTTGGCTCTGCCAATACGAGCCGTACTTACATCATGTATCTGTTCAGCCAACACCAGCTGAGGACTTTCCTTATGAAAAAATCATGAATGGTGAGAAATACCGCTGGGGGAGTCGTTCGATTGAGGAATGGTTTTTTGATTATGAAAACTATACCATTTGGGGATTAACAGCCCGCATATTAAAGCATTTTGTGTCCGTTGTAAAAAGAAATGCCTAAAGAATCGCTCTCTAGGAATTTGGGTTTATATAGACGCTCTTTCGCTGTTTGTTTTTCTTTCCCAATTGGAATAGGGGATCTAGCTTGGCTCAATCCGTAGGAAGGCATGTTCACACGTAGACTGATTCATACGAGCCTGCTTGAATTTGATAGGTTTCATGACAAATTCCTACTGCGTCATTTTTCCGTGCTCTCTGATTAAATGCTTTCCAAGCCGCCAAATGTTTCTCCATCTTGGCATAGGCAAGGAGGTCCTCTATTGACTGCAAATATTGAATCATGGTTGTGGTGCGTAAACCAAGTCCCGAAAAAACCAATCTCTTCTGATGCGTATACAGTTCTTTGATCATGCTAGGAATTATTGCCATGAATACAGGCAGCCATTGATGGATGGCCCAGCGTTAATTGATTCGTTATCAGTTGTGTATCTGCCAGCAAGTATGTGTTTTTTCATCTGTTCACAAGTTTCCACTGCACCAATCAATTCCTGCTTGGGTCACTTTCTTTCCATAATCTAAACCAGCCAGTACTTCATATCAGCTTCATCTGGATACAGTTCATTAATGTTTTTTTAATCGAAACATATGTCTCATAACGGAACGAAGCCCCCCTCCCATAATCCTGTAAAAGCGCCAGTTTTTTCTCAAAAGAAAGATATTGTCCAAAGAATAACTTTAATAAAACTTCATTTCGTTCTACTGGTAACTGATCAGCGGCTGCGCCACATCGTATAATAAGCAGAAGAGCACTTAAACACAAATCTAAATTGAGGGGTCTATTTCACCTTAATAGACCATTTAAATTTTGCAGTAGAACACTTCAAAAAGAATATTAATATCACAAATCTCGTGTACTGGGAAATCAAAAATTACTAAGAAGAATTTGAAGTAGGTAATTATGCACTAGGTGAAAAACCTGATTCGAAAGATGGTATAAAGTATGCCAAGATGATCGGGAGTAGAAGTCAATCTTGCGATAATTAAATGTGAAAATGGACCTTATTACAGCCGGTTCATTTCCCATGTGAAATTCTTTGTGGGAAGATTTTATGCAAATAAATTATTATCAGATCAAGAAAATGAGCTGCTGGAACAAATTGCTCACTTGTATCCTCAGCAATGGATGTTGCCAACAGGTGCATAGTATCGTCATCATATATTGTGGTACATATCCACCGCCTCCTTTCTTTCAACAAGTAAAGTAAATGTATAACCACTCGCCTCATCATGAGGCAAGTGGTTCTTTGTATAGTACCGTTTTATATTATGTCCCTATAGGCCGTTCTGCTGTACCAGGATTCGAGTCATTTAACGGATTGAAAAACCCTGTTTGTCCAAAGACAACGATGGCTAAAGCGAAAATCAGTAAACTCATTTTTTTCATCAGAATTCCTCCAGTCAATTTTATGATGTTCCGTGTGATAGGCTTCCTTTAAAAAGAGATATGCTTGATCTATTGATCCCAACTCTTCAAAGTGTCTCGCAGCTAATGCACTCAATTCACGTCCACCTTCAGCATCCTTTAATTCTTTCAGAATACGGATTTCATCGAAACAGGTTTGAGCTTTTTTGGTCATGTCTTCAGTGAAATATAGATGATAGAGCAAATTCATTTTTGCTGTATAGATGGGGCTTTTCTTCGTTTCATGTTTTTGTTTAAGCAATTCGAAATAATAGAGAGCTTGTGTTCTGTCATCAATAGAGAGCAGCTCTTTTATTAACATAAACATGGAGTGATGGAAATAACACGATGAAAGGTAGTCATCATCACTAAGAGCCTTTTCTAGTGCATCGATACATTTTTTTGATTCTCCAGCTTCGGCATACAGAATGCTGATATTATGATAAAGCTGTGATGTTAGAAAATAATCATTTAGACCTTTTGCGATATATAACGCTTTTTTGTAGTAGTTCTCTGCTCTTTTGTAGTCACCAATATCCATAAAATTGGTGGCGGCAATCACAAAGGCTGCAACCAGTCTCCTTTCATACCCTTCATGACTTTTGAAAATATCAATGGCATTCTGAATATAGTGAAGTGAAATCAGGCTTTGATGAAGCAGCATATATAAGTTTGCAATCTTTGTATGAAATTCAGCTACTTCTATTTCATCAGGAATGTTTTGTAGTTTTTTCTCTGCAATCTTAAATAGTCCAATCGCTGAAGCATAGTCTCTCTTATGTGATGCGTAAAGGGCTTTGTACAGGTAAAAATAGTACTCAATTAAGTCATTTGTTTTAGAGGGGCAATCTAGCTCTGTCTTTTCATTCAGATTGTGACCTCTTCTTTCATATAACATGAGTTTATACTTGCCCTCTAGCAATGAATAATAAGTCAAGACCTCCTGATTCTCTTCCATTTTTTTAAGTAATTCCTTTAATTCTGTATACATTGCGTTTGCACTGTGTACATCATGCTTACGAATCGCAATTCGCCAATCATTTAAACGGTTCCCCACCTGTTCAGCTGAAATGGTAGTCATGAAAATTTCACCTCTTTAAGATCCTTTCACCTGTTTCAACAAAAACGATATCACAATTTTTGGTAAAATATAATTGTTTTGGAGAGGTGATTGACAAAAGGTAATAAAAGGGACCTTAGGTCATGTGATGTACGATATTGTACTGATGAATAATCGTTTGTACAAATGAATAAAATCGTTTTTTAAAATGCTAAAAAAGTGATAAACAGATCAATTTTGTCATTATTTTTGAAAATATCACCCAAATATTTATAATAAAGCAATTTTAGGTATTTTTGAGGAAGAATGAAAGATCGATCTAGTAAAGAAAATCAGTTATAATGTTGCTAGAACGTATTGGGAAAGAAATAGATAGAAGCAGACAAAGATAGATATAAATACCAATTACAAAGAATCACGTATGTTAGAAAGGATTTCGGAATGAAGAAAAGATCTCAAACCTTGAATTGGACAAACACACTAGTTATTATGACGTTCTTACTCGTTTTAGTGACTCTTTACATGTCAAAGACATCCTTTTATAGCAAAGAAATTGAACTGTTGACGGAGTCATGTCAACAAGCAGACGGAAAAATTATTTTAGAAACAAATGATTTTTCCATGGATTACTTATTTACATGTAAGGAAAAGTAAAAACAGCCAGCTTCTGAAGTGCACCCCAAATGTTAGAACTTTTCTTTATTACTAAATTAAGAGCACCTTTTGGCTCATCTGCAAAAAGAATGCTTGGTTCATTCATCAGAGCTTGACAGATAGAGGCTCTTTGGGCTGTCCGCCTGATACCTCTAATAAATATCTATCTGCTAATTGACCAAGATCAAGCTTTTCCACTTAAATATTTAGCTCGTTCATTTATTTTTTTCTCGGTCTTTTTTCGCTAAGTAAGCTTCAGCAATAATGTTGTCAAATAGATTGAGATTCTTTAGTAATTGGCTGTGCTAGTGGGTGTAACCTCTTTTGACTAACAAAAATGAACTTCACTCTCCTTTTAGACCGACCGTATGCAGGATTGGTATTAAAGGGACCAATCACTGATTATTGTTATCCAGCTCTCCAGTTAATCGTTTGAGAAGGGAGGAGAAGCTTCCCTTTTTTGCATGTAACGAGGTCTCAAGGATATCTATAAATGCTAGAGCTCGTTGCATACTTTCTTCGGCGATCGTTGGAAAAGGCTCCCATCAAATATGACCTGTGCAGAAGCAAGGAGAAATTCAACCGTCTCTTGCGGATACTGCGTCTGAAAAGTTCATTCTTCTACACCTTGCTGAATGACATCTGCCAAAACGGGTGATAGTTCTTTAATGGCTTTGATCAAGTTTTTTGATGCATTTCTGCATTAGAAGGTTGATGAAATTGTTCTATCATGCCCTGTTTATTACTGCCTTGCTTAGGAGATTGGGCCATATGATATGAAATAGCTTATCGACTACTGGCAGGTTTGGATCAGCCTCAATGCGCTTTGCCACAATGATATCTACTTTTATGATCCTATCACTAATGGCATCCATCACTTCTTCTTTGGATGAAAAGTAATTAGAATGTGCCTTTTGCAATGCCCACGGCTTTTAAAATGTCACATTTTTGCGCTCCTCAGGATGTTTAACGGTTCTCATAAAGCCATCCTTTCTTTTATAAGACTGTCGGTTGGTCCTTTAATTTTATTAAACACTTTTCAACGACTGTTTTTTGCGAGCTTTGCATTTATTGTGCAATGACACTATGATACATTGAATGAAAACATCTTCAGGAGAGATGCTGTATGCAATTTTTAACCAGTAAATTGGCTCAAGAAATGGTTGAACGAACGATGCATATTTTACATCAAAACATCAATGTTATGAATGCGGATGGTGTGATTATTGGTTCTGGTGAACGAAAAAGGATTGGACAAAAACATGACGGAGCACGACTTGTGCTGTTAAGCGGGAACAGTGTCGAAATTGACCAGGAGAAATCTCTCCACCTAAAAGGAGTGAGGCCCGGAATCAATTTGCCTATTTGCTTTCACGAACAAGTAGTTGGTGTGATTGGGATTACTGGTGAGCCAGAGGACATTCGGCATCATGCCGAGCTAGTGAAAATGGCAGCTGAACTTGTATTAGAGCAATCTTTTCTGCTTGAACGAGTTCAGTGGCGGCAACGTATAGAAAGTGAAATTGTCAATCAGCTTATATCTCAATCCGACGTTGGTGATCATCAGCTAAAAAACCGAGCTGCATGGCTGGGAATGGATTTAGATAAGCGTCGAATGGCGGTCGTTTTTCAGCCAGTTCCCTCCTCTGAGGACACCGTGCACAAAATGATGCATGCGATACAATACGATAAGAATCCAACTGATTTACTAGGAATGACCTTCCTTCATGAATTGATTCTTTTAAGACAGCCGATCCGTGAACATAGTCTGAAGCATGTGATTGAGCAGCTACAGCGAACGATGACGAGAGCAGTAGGTGGACAAGTACTTGTGGGTGCAGGAAATGTTGCTGACGATATGAATCAATTGCCATTGTCTTTTCAGCAGGCGAGGGATGCCCTGCGGTTGGGGAAGGTTCTTGATCCAGGGGAAAGCATGTATTTCTTTGATTCTTATCAGCTTGAAAGCTTGTTCATGAGAGCAGGAGTCACCGAAGAAGAAAATTGGTGGAGTGATTTTTACAAGCCGCTTATACAAGAGACGGAGCTCGTCCTTACGTTAAAGGTTTATATTGAAGAGGGCGGTGATTCGCAAAGGATTGTTGATCGTTTATTTATTCACCGGAATACACTGCGATATCGTTTAGATAAAATCAAAGCAATGACCGGAAAAGATCCGCGTCATGTGAAACAGTTGATGGAGCTCTATATGGCACAATTGATGATTCAACTCCCCTGATTGTGCATTTGCACAACTGGATAAAGTGATAAATAAAAAAAGATTATCTAGATTCACAACTCGATCTTATTCAGTAAACGCTTACAATAAAGAAAAGACAAACTGGGGGGATCGGGAATGAATGGAGAAGTGACGGTAAGTACACTTGGAGCCATTATTGCGCTTGTGATTGCTATTGTTCTCATTCTAAAAAAAGTATCACCTGCTTATGGCATGTTGGCAGGTGCATTCGTTGGTGGTTTGGTTGGTGGTGTAGATATTGCTCAGACCGTCAATGTCATGATGGATGGAGCTAAGGACATGATTCCAGCGGTCCTTAGAATTATGTCCGCCGGAGTTCTTGCGGGCGTCCTAATTGAGTCGGGTGCAGCTTTATCTATTGCTGAGTCCATTGTGAAAAAGCTGGGAGAGGCAAGGGCGCTATTAGCACTCGCGCTTGCGACGATGATTTTAACAACGGTGGGTGTTTTTGTAGATGTAGCCGTTATCACGGTAGCACCCATTGCCCTGGCAATTGCTAAACGGGCAAAGCTTTCGAAAACGGGAATTTTACTTGCGATGATTGGGGGTGGAAAGGCGGGAAATATCATGTCGCCGAACCCGAATGCAATTGCCGCCTCTGATGCTTTTGGTGTACCCCTTACTTCAATGATGGCGGCAGGTGTTATTCCGGCTGTGTTTGGTTTAGCTGTTACGTATGTGTTAGCCAAAAAGCTCGCAAATAAAGGGACACCCATTTTTGAAGAGGAAGTCAATCAAAGCAAGGTTCAAGTGCCTACCTTTTTTTCATCGCTGATTGGTCCACTTGTTACCATTCTCTTGTTGGCCCTAAGGCCGCTGTTTCAAATCAATATAGATCCAATGGTTGCCTTGCCGATTGGAGGCATTGTAGGCGCTATTTTTATGAAAAAAGGAAAGTATATCAATGATTATGCGATGTCAGGGCTTCATAAAATGTCAGGTGTAGCGATTATGTTATTAGGGACAGGCACATTAGCAGGAATCGTATCCAATTCTTCCTTGAAAGAGGTTTTTATTCAAGCACTTGACGCATCAGGATTGCCTCCTTATTTGCTCGCACCAACGTCGGGAATCTTTATGTCAGCAGCAACTGCTTCGACAACAGCAGGAACGGCAGTCGCCAGTGGTGTATTTAGCGGAACATTGCTTGGGCTTGGCGTATCTGCTCTTTCAGGCGCAGCCATGATTCATGCTGGCGCAACTGTGCTCGACCATATGCCGCATGGGAGCTTTTTCCATGCAACAGCAGGAAGTGTTCAAATGGACATGAAAGAACGGTTGAAATTAATGCCCTTTGAATCGTTAATTGGTTTGACTTTAACCGTTGTATCGACCATTATCTTTGGCATTTTCCAACTGTTCGGCTGAAGACATGATGAGAAACGGAGGGTTTTTGGATGAAAATTGTGATTGCACCAGATTCATTTAAAGAAAGTTTATCTGCTTATGAGACGGCATGTGCCATTGAGCGAGGGTTTCGTTCTATTTTGCCAAACGCAGAGTATATTAAACTTCCAATGGCAGATGGGGGAGAGGGTACGGTTCAATCACTGGTTGATGCGACAGGTGGACACATTGTCAATCAAGTGGTAACAGGACCTCTTGGTGAGCCGGTGGATGCCTTTTTTGGCATGCTGGGGGATGGTCAGACCGCTGTCATAGAGATGGCCGCAGCATCAGGATTACACCTTGTCCCGCCAGAAAAAAGGAATCCTTTATTCACAACGTCTAGAGGAACGGGAGAATTAATGCTGGCCGCACTGGATAAAGGAGCGAATCATTTAATCATTGGGCTTGGCGGAAGTGCAACGAATGATGGCGGCGTTGGGATGATGCAAGGCTTAGGTGCAGCTTTTCTCGATAAAGCAGGACAAGACCTCATGCAGGGCGGTGGACCACTGAATCAATTAGCTTTTATTGATCTATCTGGACTCGATCCTAGACTTCAAGCTGTCAGGCTAGAGGTGGCTTGTGATGTGGATAATCCTTTAACGGGTGAGAGAGGGGCATCAGCCGTATTTGGTCCTCAAAAGGGAGCAGATGATGAAATGGTTCAGCTTTTAGACAGAAACCTATCTCATTTTGCACTTGTGGCAGAAAAGCAGCTAAAAGTATCCTTTTGTGATGCAGCAGGTGCAGGAGCAGCAGGAGGACTTGGTGCTAGTTTATTAGGTTTTTTACAGGCTGATCTGCAACAGGGAATAGATATTGTGCTCAAGGCTGTTCATTTTGATGATGTCATGAAGGACGCAGACCTTGTCATAACTGGGGAAGGCCGAATTGATCGGCAGACTATCTATGGGAAAACGCCTATCGGTGTAGCCAAAGCAGCAAAACAGTATGATCTTCCTGTGATTGGCATCGCAGGCTCACTATCAAAAGACAGTGCAATTGTACATGACCATGGAATTGATGCGCTGTTTAGTATTGTTCCAGGTGTCACCTCTCTTTCTGAAGCGATGCAAGATGCGGGTGTTCATGTAGAGAGAACTGCGAGGAATATTGCAGCTGTAATGAAATTTGGAATATAAAAGTAAATGATTTAAAATTTTCCTTTTCTATCTCGTTCATTTCTATAGAAATGTGGTAAAATAAAATTGGGACGAAGGTGAAAGGCAGTCGTTTAGTTGAGGGCGATTATACCATTGATTGTAAAATTCCTAGCTTTGCGAATATGAAGTTAAATTCAGAGTTTGTGAAAAAGATATAATGAATGAAGAGGCTGTCGATAATAGCCTCTTTATTCATTTCAATATTTATAGGTGAAAGAAATAATCATAAAAAGAATTCCATACATATAGACTTGTTGAAAAAGGTTCGTTTCAGAAAAAATCAAGCTTCTTTTCACATAAAAATCCGCTGTTTTCTTAACCCTACCTTAAAAAAGGCAGATGATTCTCTAAATTTTTCCTAATCCTCTTCACAACTTTCGGCCATTGCTGTACCATATGGAAGTGTTCTTCTATTTTTGACGGATCATGGGGTTTATCTGGAAATAGATGATACTTAGAAAAAGAAGGAGAGGTAACGTTGAACGTTTTAGAACTGAATAATGTATCTAGGCATATTCGCGGGAAAAAGATTGTTCAAGACTTGAGTTTTTCTGTCCAAGCGGGCGAAGTCTTTGGCTTCTTAGGACCGAATGGCGCAGGGAAAACAACCACCATTCGTATGATGGTCGGTCTTTCTCCAATTACCTCTGGTGACATTCTGATTAATGGTCATAGTATTCAAACCTCATATCAGCATGCCATTCAAGATGTCGGTGCGATTATTGAAAATCCGGAAATGTATAATCATTTAACTGCAAGGCAAAATCTTGTCCATTTTGCCAGAATGAATGGAAAAGTGGATGAAGGTCGAATTGATGAGCTGCTAGAGCTAGTCAGTTTGCAGCATGTAAAACATAAGCGTGTCCGTACGTTTTCACTAGGAATGAAGCAACGTTTGGGCATTGCACAGGCACTGATACATAAACCGAAACTGCTGATCTTAGATGAGCCGACCAATGGGCTTGATCCAGAGGGAATTCGGATGATACGAAATTACTTGAGAAGGTTGGCAAAGCAAGAAGGGCTGGCTGTCATCGTCTCAAGTCACCTCATGTCAGAAATGGAATTGATGTGTGATCGTTTTGCCATTATCAAAACAGGAAAGCTGATTGCGATTGAGGATCAGCGTGCGGAGACGAAGCAGGCTGATTTGGTCAATTATCGAATGAAGATCGCATCAAATGAGCTTGAAGAAGCGCAGAAGCTCATTGGTGCATTCGAGGAAGGCATCACTGTAAGGAAAGAGGAGCATTACTTATTCTTCTCCATGCCAGAAGAGAAAATGCCGCAATTGATTTGTCATTTGAGCGAGGCTTCTATTCATTTGTACGAAATCAAAATAGAAAAACAGACACTAGAAGATAAGTTTTTAAGCTTAACTGGTAAAAAGGAGGCAGACGTATGATTCGCCTCATTCAAAACGAGTGGATGAAGATCAGTTATCGTGTCGGTACGTGGATTATGGTTGGACTTCTTGTTTTAGGCATGATTGCCACGCTTATCTTTGCAGTTAAAACAAATGACGATGATCAATCGATAAGTGATTGGAAAGCCGAGCTGCAAATGATCAATAAAGAAAAGAAGCAAGAATTGAAAGAGAATGATTTAGGATTTTATAAGAGATCCCTTGAAAAGGATATTGCGATCAATGAGTATCGTATCAAACATGATTTGCCTCCAGCCGATCAATTCGGTAAAAATGCATGGACTTATGTGAAGATAAATGCTGATTTGCTTCAGCTCGTTGGTGTATTTGTGATTATTATTGCAGCCACGATTGTCTCGGCTGAATATAAGCATGGTACAATTAAATTATTATTGATTCGACCACCATCAAGGTTGAAGGTTCTTTTATCTAAATACTTTACCGTTCAACTTTACTCTCTATTCCTTATCGCAGTCCTATTTATCTTATCATTCATCTTAGGTGCGATATTCTTTGGACTAAACCATGATTATGTGTATTTGTCTTACCAAAATGGTGAAGTCATTGAACGATCTCAGTTTGCGAATATGGTTTTTTATTATTTGGCACATTGTTCCATGTTCGTTGTACTAGGGACACTTTCTTTTGCAATCTCAACGGTATTTAGAAGTGAGGCCATTTCTATTGCAATTAGTGTGTTAGCTTATATTGTGGGAGCATCCATCACAAGCATTTTGATGTTCTTCTTTGATTGGGCGAAATACTTATTGTTTGCCAACGACCCTGCACAATATTTCGCGGACACACCTACTTTTATCGAAGGCATGTCTCTAGGATTCTCATTAACCGTCCTAGTCATCTATTGGGCTATTTTCTTGGCTATTGCCTTAATTGTCTTCCAAAAGCGAGAAGTGAAAACAGGCAGTTAATCTAATTTTTTAGGAGGTTTACACATGATAAAACGTAAAGGTGAAAAAGTAATGGGGATTATTAGCATTGTCCTCAATGTCATTGGTGTTGGTTTTGGGGCATTGATGCTCTCTATGGATCAATCGTTTTTTGATCAATTCAATGAAGTGTTACAAGAGGAAGGCGAAACATTGCCAATCGAAACACTTCAGGCTTCGGTTCATGCATTTGGTATTCAATTCATGGTGGTTTCTGCCATTGGGGCTTTGTTAACCATTGTTGGTGTGATTATGTTGAAAACAGACCGCCGCGCCGTGCTTTCTGGTATTCTCTTCTTGGTTTCTGCGATCACTCTTTTAATTGGAACTGTTGGTCTTGCCTTCGTTCCGATGATCTTGTTGCTTATCATTGGATTGATGTCACTTATTAAAAAGCCGAAAACTGAAGTGCACACGAGTGAATATCCTTCTTAAATAAAAGAAAAAGACATGCGTCCATATGCGCATGTCTTTCTTTTTTTAAATGATGCCAATTAGCTTGGCGACGATCAGTAAAATGATACTGAATCCCCACATCCAAAAGAAGGAATAGCGGATATGTTTCCCCATATCCACACCTGCAAGGCCTACAGCAAGCCAAACAGCAGGGGCGAGTGGACTGACAAAGGTTCCGATGATATTTCCAATCATCATTGCATATGCCGCTGATGAGCCAGACACGCCAACCTCAGATGTAATCGATTCGACAATTGGCAGAAGTGCATAATAATAGGCGTCTGTACTTGTCAGCATATCAAGTGGTACCCCAAACATCCCCACAATGATGTGTAAAAATGGAAGCAAGAAAGCAGGTAGAATTTGAACGCTGTCAACAGCTATTGCTTTGAGCATTCCCGTTCCTTCGAGAATTCCTAGAAATGAACCTGCGGAGAAGATGACAGCAGCCATCATCAGCGCACTCGGTGCATGAGCCTTGATTCTTTCCATTTGTACATTCACATTCGGATAGTTAATCAACAGCGCAAGAGAAAGTCCAATCATAAACATATAACTGGCTGGAATCACACTCAGCACAAGAAGGACAACAACAGCCAAAAACAGGATGAAATTCACCCAGATGAGGTGATAACGTTTTAAAGAGGCGTCACCTGTTTCACTAATAGATTGAATAGCCCGGTCCCAATCAGCGCCTTCTAGTTGAACGGCGGCAATTTCTTTTGAAGCAATTTTCACCCTAATCCGTTTTTCTTCTCGTTTCCCTAAGATGAACGCCATCCCCAACACGAGAACGACTCCGATGAGCTGAATAGGGATGAGCGGTACCCATAGCTCTGATGGATCCATATTCAAGACACTTGCTGCCCGTCCAGTCGGTCCAGCCCATGGCACCATATTCGTTAATCCGGCACTAGTTCCGATTAATAACAGCAGTAAGTAAGGACTCATATGTAATTTTTTATAAAGTGGAAGCAGTGCAGGCACAGTTAATAAAAAGGTGGTGGCTCCTGCTCCATCTAAATGTGCGAAAACGCCAATTAGAGCTGTCCCCATCGCAACCGTGACAACATTTCCCTTTGTCAATTTGATTAAAGCTTTTATGACAGGTTCAAAGAACCCTGTATCTTGTAAAATACCAAAAAATAAAATGGCGAAGATAAACATGGTCGCCACTGGTAATACTTTGATAATCCCTTCTTCAAAGAAAGTTTGAATATCATTGATACCAAATCCTGCTATGATTGCCCCAACTAAAGGTACCATGACCATGGCGACAATTGGACTTGCTTTCCCCCAAATCAGCAAAACAACAATCGTTAAAATAATCAACAACCCAAAAAACGTTAACATAAGTCCCTCCCCCTACAATAAACCGTTTACACTTGTTTACTCTTTGTATACCAATGCAGTCCCATATCTGCATTGAAAAAAGGTTACCAAAAATACAAGTATTATGCAACCGCTTTCATACCTATGCAATTGTAAAAAAGGATTTCAAAACCAATCATGGTGCGGGATCAAACATGTCAAAAAATTTAGATAAAAAATAACCATTCAATCGTATATCTACAATTGCTTTGGCATCCCTTGACGCAATCGATAATCCAGCTTTTTCGGCAATGTTCTTTATTTTTGCTGCCAAGGTAGTCCTTTACGGAGTGGCAATGAATTAGTAAGATATATGTAAAGAAGGTGTTGGATTAAGACTGCTGATAGGAGAGGGGCAGATGTATTACGATGCATTGAAGACATTCGTGACAGTCGTAGAGGAGAAAAACTTTACAAAAGCAGCCCAGAAGCTGCGAATTTCTCAGCCGAGTGTCAGTCTTCATATCAAGAACTTGGAGCAGGAATTTCAGACGGTTCTGCTCAATCGTTCGCCGAAGCAATTAACTGTGACACCAACTGGGGATATGTTGTACCATCGTTCAAAGCAAATCATTCATTTATATGAACAGGCGAAGCAGGATATTTATGAGCATCATCATCTGGCAAGAGGGAAACTGACGATTGGGGCAAGTTTCACCATTGGGGAGTACGTGCTGCCGCAAATCTTAACAGAGTTCCATCAGCTCTATCCACATGTCGATATTGAGGTGGTCATTGATAATACCGAGGCGATTGCCAGACATGTCCGTTTGTTCCATGTCGATATCGGTCTCATTGAAGGACAGACCAATGACAAAGAACTTTCTGTGGAAACCTTTTTAGAGGATGAGCTCTACATCGTTGCTCCATTAGATCATCCGTTTGCTAAGAAAAAGGATGTCACAATTGATCAATTGCAAAACGAAACATGGATCACGAGAGAAGAAGGGTCAGGTACCGGAGAATACTTGCAGCATGTGCTGAAATCAAATGGACTGAAGGCGCGAACCTTTGTGACATTTAGCAGCAACCAAGCCATTAAAGAAGCTGTCATCCACGGGATGGGGCTATCTGTTTTATCCAAATACGTCCTCCAGCGAGGCAGTATTGGCGGTGAGTTGGCTGTCATTTCTGTGAGAGGAATGGACTTTAAACGAAAATTCTCTTATGTCGAATCGCCGATGACAGGTGGAAATAAAAATAAGGAATTGCTCGTTGAATTGTTAAGGAAAGAGAGAAAAGACGCTTCTCCAAAGTAGGAGAAACGTCTTTCTTATCATCCTTTTATTTTAATTTCATCGACTGGAAAGAACATTTTACCTGTATCGGAGTATTTCATCGTCACTGATTCCCTTCTTTTAAATAAATGACAAGGGGCTCTTTTTCAGATGACATGGTGTAGTTTTTCCCATCGTCTAGTAGGAATGTGACGGTTGTATAATCACCTGTCTTTTCCTTGAACACTCGTTTGACCTTGCCAGTCGTTTTTTTCTTTTCTTGCTTAGATGAGCTGTTGACTGTGCCGTCGCCCTTTTGAAGGCTGTTTTATAGGCTCTCAGTGCTTCGTATAATGTTGAAGCGTAAGCAGCGATTTCAGGGTTAGCCGCAGAGACAATAAAGTAGTTCTGCAGGAATCCGTTTGAATCGAAAACAGGTGTGAGCCAGCTTGCTTTTCCATAGAAATTGTAGAGAATCGGCATGCGCCCTTTCCATTTCTTCTCGATGAATCATTTCTCAATAATTTGCAAAGCGCCCTGGGAATCCATGTAGGATTCTTGAAGATTTCCGGTAAAATAAGTGGCTTTTCCTGTCCGGGCATTCGTCAGTGCATACCCGAGCATGAGATGTGGGAGGTGGACACGATCGAACCATTAAAACATGTATATCAACAATTATTTATTCAAGAGTTAGCAGAGAAACTTGCACAAGAGTCGACTTTATTTAATGCTGGTGAATTTCAGCGGCTCGTGTTACAAGAGGATTGGCCGCAGCTTGAGCTAAAAGAACGGATGAGAAGAATCACTGAGTCGATGCATGCCTGTTTGCCAGAGGATTACGAGCAGGCAATTGATGTACTGTGTCAGGTAGCACCACATTTTACAGGGCTTAGTGCACTCGTATTTCCAGACTACGTAGAGATGTATGGTCTTAAACATTGGGATATCTCGATCAAGGCGCTTGCCTTCTTTACGCCTTTTTCCACTTCTGAATTTGCCGTTCGGCCTTTTCTGATTCAACATCAAGACAAAATGCTGGCACAGATGCTGGTGTGGTCACAGGATCAAAATAGCCATATCCGCCGGCTGGCAAGTGAAGGGTGCAGACCACGTTTACCATGGGGATTATCAGTTCCTTCGCTTAAAAAGGATCCTTCGGTCACGCTGCCTATTTTGGAAAACTTGAAGTCCGATTCGGCCAAGTATGTACAAAAAAGTGTAGCCAATCATTTAAATGATCTATCTACGATTCAGCCTGATCTGATGAAGCAAACGGTCAAAAACTGGTATGGAACCAATAAGCATACGAACTGGATTGTCAAACATGCATCCCGTACATTACTCAAAAAAGGTGATCCAGATATCATGGCTTTGTTTGGCTATGGAGACGATCCGTCCATTCAAGTAATAGATTTGAAGGTAGCGATAGATTCTATTTGTATTGGAGAGAAAATGACCTTTCATTTCATTCTTCAGGCTGACAAGCCACTAAAACTGCGTGTGGAGTATGCCATTGATTACGTCAAAGCTAGGGGTACCCGCAATCAGAAGGTATTTAAAATCACAGAATTTGAAACAGACTCAGCGTTACATAGAGAATTTGTCAGGTCACAGTCGTTTCAAAATATGACGACAAGAAAACACTATAAAGGAACTCATACATTAACGATCATCGTCAACGGCATCCCAAAAGCGTCAGTTGACTTTGAAGTTGGAGCAGCTAACGAAAAAACCCGCCATTGAGACGGGTTTTGGCATTTACGCCTTCTTTTTCATCAAGAATGAAGCAATGATGGCCGCAATTAAGAAACCGATACTAATAATCGAGCTTGGCAAGTTTTCTTGCCTGAATAGGAACAAAACAAAACTTACACTTAGTACTAGACCTGCAAATAAAGTTAAATAAGGAAACAACCAAACCTTGAAATACGGCTCCTGTGGATATGATGGCCGCAGTTTCAAATGTGCCAGACAAATGCTGATCCAAATAAGAGAAACGGCGAAACCAGGAATAGCCAGCATATAACTGAAAATCTGTTCTGGATATAAATAAGCAAAGAATGTTCCAATTAAAAGAAACAGAACGGTCACCCATAAACTCAAAATAGGCACGCCTCTTTTATTGACCTGTGCCAGCTTTTTCGGGCCGCCGTCTGCTTTTGATAAAGAATGAATCATCCTCGTCGTTCCATAAATGCCGGAATTGGCCGCAGATAGAACGGCTGTAATCAATACAAAATTAATGAAGTGAGAGGCGCCTTGCATACCTGCAGCTGAGAAGACTTGAACAAAAGGACTGTTATTTGGATCGATTTGATTCCAAGGAATCAGTCCGCAGATAATCAAAACCGGCAATGTGTAAAATAAGATAATGCGCCACATCATGCTTTTGACAACACCAGGTAATACCTTCTCCGCATTCTTTGTTTCTGTAATGGTCAGCCCGATCAATTCAGAGCCTCCATAAGAGAAAATCACAACTAATAATGATGCAAAGATAGCGCCCCATCCGTTCGGAATGAAGTTTTGATAGTTGGTGAGAGCAGGTGTGCTTTGTTCGTTTGGAATGATCCCAAATAATAATGCTGCACCGAGAATAATAAAAACAATAATAACGAAAATCTTCATTCCAGCAAACCAAAACTCAATTTCACCAAAGTATTTTACATTATTTAAGTTAATTCCGATGACTAAGAGTGAGCAAAGTAAACATAGTGACCATAACGGCACATGGGGCAACCAATATTGAAGCAAACTGCCTGCTGCAATGATCTCGATGACACATACAGTGAGCCACATAAAACAGTAAACCCAGCCGACAACAAATGAAAAACGTTGACCAAGCGCAATCTGTATAAGATCACGAAGATTATTCCCCGGATAGACAATGGCCATTTCAGCTAAGGCTGCCATGACAATGAGAAGTAGTAATCCAGCAAATACATAGGAAAAGATAACCCCAGGACCTGCTAAACCGATTGTATCGGCACTTCCTTTAAAGATTCCTGTACCAATGACCCCGCCCATCGCAATCATGCGAATGTGACGCGGTGATAAAAGCTTTTTTAATTCGTGTTGTTCTTGATTTGCGCTCATGACGTTCTCCTTTTTTAACATGCTTAAGTTCCATTTTCTTTTTTCAAGACGTCAGTGTCAATATAAAAAAAGAGATTTTTCAGACAAAATAGACGGTTGATTCTATCAATTTATACACTTATACCCATAAATTCCTTCCGTCACCTATCATTAAAAGCTTTTATTAAACTTCAAGAGGAAAACAGAACATTTGCCATATTGATGACATAAACAATGGTCTGTTTTTGTTGATCTATCATTTTTATTACTAAAGTCCTAAAAACATTATTTATAACTTTAAAATAACAGAGCAAGTGAATGCCTCGGTCGATGATTTGAATCAAATGTCTCAGCGTCTTGTGACGTACTCAAAGAGTATTTAATGTCAAAAACCCCCTTTTCATCAGAAGGCGGTTTTTTGATTAAGCATGATCTGCTGGGAAAACAATGCCGATATCTTTTCTTGCGGCTTCAAGGACTTTCATGATAGAGAGACTTTCATCAAGCCATTCATAACACTGTTCATGATTTTCTATTTCAATGATGTGTTGGAAAGCTTCTGCTTCATAAAACAGGGCGTTCCGATTTATTTGTGCATTGAGTGGGATCATTTGATCATCAACATGTAGCAACACTTCGTCTCTTAGTATACCTGATGTTTTCATAGAACGTGTATCTCGTATCTGGGTGCAGAGGGTACCAGTAAAGAACACCGGCACATCTTTGGTTGCCTTTGCAATTAGCTGATGTTGGCTAATATTTGTTTCGTTAACAATTGAATGGCAGCCTTCCTCTTTTTTAACTCATGAATGGATTTTTGAATATCTTCTACTTTTTGTTTGAGCAGCTGTTCAGCTTCTGTTTTTGACTGATTCTCGAATAGTGACGACATAATTTTACGAATTTCTTTGAGTGAGAAATCTAGCTTTCTCGCTTCGGTGATGAAGGAGAGCATAAGCACATATTTTTTATCATATAAACGATAGCCGTTATGTGCTCTTTTTGGCTCGGGGAGCACACCCTCATTTTCGTAAAAACGAATGGTTTCGATATGAACACCAGACATTTTTGATAATTTCCCTCTCGTAAACGTAATCATTACCTGCACCTCCTTTCTTTGCTATTTATCATACAATTAGAACTGCTAGTTTCAAAATATTCTACGGTAATTTTGAAAAGGGAGGTAAGCTCTCCTCAAAGCAGGATTAATAGAATACGTTATATAGAGTAGGATGGACAGAAAGAGAAAAAAACGATAGGCTAAAGTAGGTAAATAGTACGATGAATCATATATGATCATGTAGATGATTGCTCAAAATAGTGACAGCACGTGTTTGCTGAGAAAAGGGGAGCAGCGAATGTATAAATTAGTCGCAATTGATATGGATGGTACGTTATTAAATGATCAACATATGATGCTGGATGAAGTGTTTGAAGCCATTCAACAGGCGAAGGCAGAAGGAATTAAAATTGTTTTATGCACGGGCCGACCAATTGGCGGGGTGAACCGCTATTTAACAGAGCTTCAGCTCGATCAAGAGGGAGATTATGTGATTGCCTACAATGGAGCACTTGTGCAAAATAGCCATACAAAAGAAGTGGTGTCAGAACTGACTTTATCCTATGATGATTTGACTTCTTTATATGAATTGAGTCGTCAGTTGAATACACCTATGCATTATTTCGATTCAACTCATTTGTATACACCAAATCGCAATATTAGTGAGTACACAGTGCTTGAATCCTACTTAACAAAATTACCACTTAAGTATTTACCTGTTGAAGAGGCAGATCAATCAATGAAACTTCCGAAGATGATGTATATTGATCAGCCAGAACGGTTGGAAAAGACGATACAAGCCATCCCACCTGAAGTGAAGGACAAGTATATGTTGGTGAAAAGCACGGATTTCTTCCTTGAGATCATGCATCCTGATGTGAGCAAAGGAAATGCCGTGAAGCTTCTAGCTAAGGAGATGGGGATTGCTCGTGAAGAAGTCATGGCCATTGGCGACAACGGGAACGACGTGTCGATGCTAGAGTTTGCAGGCTGTGGCGTCGCCATGGGAAATGCCATTGATGGTGCCAAAGCAGTAGCGGATGTTGTGACAAAATCCAATAATGAAGCCGGAGTCGCACATGTGCTACATGAGCTTGTCTTAGGAAAATAAAGAAAAGAGCAGTCTACCAGGGGACTGACCCCCGTTTTTGAGACAGGGATCAAAACACCTCCATGTTTTATTTCGGATCACAACGGTCCGTTTTCAAACTTGAAGGTGTTTTTTATTTGTCTCATCTTAGGGGGTCAGTCCCTGCGAACGGTGATTTCGCTTTGGTGGATTAAAAAACAAAGGAAGAACGGGGATTAGTGATTAGAGCTACCGTTTTGAACACATACAAGAAGACTAGCATCATACTAGTCTTCTTTATGGGGATGACACATCTCCTTTTTTCTTGACACTTGCTGTAATGAGTTTTGTCAAGGTGTCAGATCCTTTTGTTGAAAGATGGACGCCATCTGGCTGAAAATAGGATGACTGTCCTGTAGCGGCTGAATGCCAATCGACCAACGTGACGTTGCGATGTTGATTCGATACCCGCCGGATCACTGCGTTGACGTCATTTTCCCAAGCCCTCGGAATTTTCGTGTTCACAAGGAAAATGTGTGCTTTTGAAAAATGCTGAATGAATGATGTCAATGTGCCCTCAGTGAAATAACCATTTGTGCCAAGCTCAATAATTACAGCTGCATCTGTTTGATTAAATGAAGCGTATTGAGGGGCGATGCTGATGGCTTCCTTCATTTGTCTACCAACCTTTGCATCAATGGTGATTTGTTCATATACCTTTTCAAGATTCGGGGCAATGTCTAACATGACGGAATCGCCAATGGCAAGAACTTGGTGAAATTGTTTGTGATCTGCTGCTTTTTTCTCGTGTTTATCATTCTTTTTCTTCGCTTTTGATTCAGGAGGGTCTACTGCTTTTTTTGGCGCAGTCTTAATGTGTGTCACTTCTTTCGCATGTGGAGATGTATGAGACGAGCTAGACATGCCAATCGTAAATAAAATCAAGAGAGCTGCGCCGATCCCAAGGAACACTTTATTGGACACAGACCATTGTTTGATCCCCTTTTTCCAAATAGACCAAGAGGTAAAATATTGTCTAAACCCAAGCTGGCGAATCGGCTGTTCGATCAAGCGGTAGGAAGCCTCTGCTATTAGTAGAATCGCTATGAGCTGCAAAGTGACACGCCACATGGAAGGCTGGCCAATCTCAATGACAGGTGTGGTCAATACGATGATTGGGTAATGCCATAAGTAGATACCGTAAGACCGCTTTCCAAGCAAGACGAGTGGTTTAAAGGACAGCCATTTCCCCACGAGACTTGCAGGGTGGCATACGCACGCAATTAAGATGGCTGCATTGAGACAGAATAAAAGCATACCGCCCTGGTAGAGAAAGCTGTCAAATTCGTCCACTGCATAAACACATAAGAGGAAAATCGCCAGTGAACCAAATCCCGTTATATGTAACATACGTCTGCCGACAGGAAGTAATTTTCTGCTTGAAAGTCTTTGCATCGGCCATACAAATGCAAGACTGCACCCAATCAGTAGCGCAAATGCGCGTGTATCTGTTCCATAATAAACCCTGCTTTGATCAGTATCAGGAGAATAGAGAATCGCCATCCATAAGGCGGAGACCAGTGCAAGAACAAAGGTGATCATGAAAAGGTGGGATCTATTTTTGATCCATTTCAGTCCAGCAATCAACAGCACCGGCCAGATCATATAAAATTGCTCTTCAATCGCCAAAGACCACAGATTCTTCAGTGGAGATACAGCATTGAAGCTATCAAAGTAAGACAGCTGATGGAAAATGTACCACCAGTTACTCACATAAAAAAAGGACGATAAAGCATCGCCCCTTATGGACAATAATGCATTTGAACCAGCAATGGCACACCAGCTGACGGTTAAAAAAATCATGACATAGGCAGCCGGAAGAAGCCTTCTAATGCGGCCCATCCAAAATGTCAACAGCTCTTGATAGCCCAAAGCTTGCTGATGTAACAAGATCGTCGTAATCAAGTAACCGGAAATCACAAAAAACAAATCAACGCCAAGAAACCCGCCGCTTGCGGATCCAATATGTAAGTGATAAGCAATGACTGCCATTACGGCAACAGCTCTTAGCCCATCTAATCCTAATATGTAACGTAAACGGTTTTCCTTGCTGTTCATGAAAATGAATCCCCCATCAATGTTAAACGCCTCTTTTTTGTTGCACTCCAAAAGAACAACGATTCTTTTATTTTATATAAGAGTAGACGAACCGGCATCACATTTTGTTGGCGAATTTCTGGGTTTTTTTAAATTTTTTATATGAAGAAAAAAATTGATAAGCTAAAGGGATTGTCTTATCTTTATACTCAAATCAAAAATCCCTGTCATAATAAAATAAGAAGGAAAGGGGTTATGTTGAATGAGAACGATTGAAAATGATCAGTTATTGGTTCAAATCAATGAGAGAGGCGCTGAGGTCAGAGAGGTGCTTCACAAGGAAAGCGGACATCATTATATGTGGTATGGTGATCCCGCTTATTGGGGCAGGGTGTCGCCTGTCTTATTTCCGATTGTTGGCAGATTAAAAGATGATCAATACAAGATTGGGGATCAAACCTATGAGCTCACGCAGCATGGATTTCTTCGTGATGTCGATTTTGAACTATATGAAGAAGCGAAAGGTAAGGTGACTTTTCAATATCAATCAAATGGCCTCCACCTTGCGCAATATCCCTATGAGTTTACAGCCCGCATTCGTTATGAACTGTCGCAAAATGGACTGACGATTGCCTGGGAAATTGAACATGACGGGGAAGACACGATGTATTTCTCCATTGGCGGACACCCAGCATTCAATGTCCCGCTTGTCGAAGGGGAGCAAACAACCGATTATTTGCTGACACTGATACCTTCCACTGAGCATAAACCTGTACAATATGAACTGCGGGATTCACTTGTGAGGGAGAAGGAGAAAGACGTTCAGCTTGAGCCGATTCAGCTACAGTCAGAGCTCTTTCAGCACGATGCGATGATCTTTAGTCATATCAATCGAGTGTCATTATCATCCCCAAAAGGTCAGGGTGTTGAGGTTGACCTCAGTGGTTTTCCATTCGTGGGCATTTGGTCTCCTTATGATCCAAAAAAGGGAACGATGGCTCCTTTTGTTTGTATTGAGCCTTGGTATGGAATCGCAGATATGGAAGGGACGAATAAGCAGTATAAGGACAAATTCGGTATTCAAACCTTAGAAAAGGATGAGAACTTTCAAGCAGCCTACACCATTTTCTTCAAATGAACATTTGTGCATGATAAGGTGAACAATCTGTTATGATAGAAGAAAAAAAGGAGGCGTACGAATGGATCGGGAGAAACAGCAATTAAGTATTGAAGCGGCAAGGCTTTATTACTTATCTGATTACAGCCAGCAGGAAATCGCCAAACAGCTCGACCTGTCGAGACCGACTGTGTCTCGTCTACTTCAATATGCGAAGGAGAAAGGGTACGTCCAAATTACGGTGATGGACCCATTTGAGGATTTAAATGAGCTGTCCTCATTGCTCAAGGAAAAGTACGACCTGCTCGAAGCTCATGTGGTGTTTTCGCCAATGGACGACTATCCGACCATCACCGATTACCTGAGCCGATTTGGTGCAGATTACCTGCAAAAAACGCTGAAAGACGGTGATGTCGTTGGGGTGAGCTGGGGAACTACGATGTATCAAATTGCACAAAAGATGCAACCTAAACAGGTAAAAGGTGTAGAGGTGGTCCAGCTAAAAGGCGGGATCAGCCATTCACATGTGAATACATATTCTGCGGAAACCATCCAGCTGTTTGCTGAGGCTTTTCAAACAGCCCCCCGCTATTTGCCGCTGCCTGTTGTGTTTGATAGTGCAGCCGTTAAAGAGATGGTCGAACAGGACAGACATATTCAGCGCATCATTGAAATGGGCAAACAGGCTAATATCGCTGTGTTTACTGTTGGGACGGTAAGAGATGAGGCACTTTTGTTTAGGCTTGGTTATTTCCGTGAAGAAGAAAAAGCGTTGCTCAAGGCATCCAGCGTCGGAGATATCTGTTCGCGTTTTTATGATCAAGAAGGGCGCATTTGCAGTAAAGCCATTAACAACCGAACAATCGGTGTGGAGCTTGATGATTTAAGAACAAAAGAACGCTCCATTCTTGTTGCTGGCGGACATCGAAAGGTTGCTTCTATCCATGGGGCACTAAGAGGAAAATATGCGAACGTATTAATCATTGATCAGCACACAGCAAGAACTCTTTTAAATGTCACAAATTAGATGAACAAAATTTCATAACTATGTTTACTATTGTTCAATAGTCATTTAAGATGAAAGTATCTTAACTAAAAGGAAGTGTGAATGCATGACGATAGCAAAGCTCATTGATCATACAGCACTAAAAGCAGATACATCTAAAGCTGCAATTTTGCAGTTACTTGAAGAAGCAAAGACTTATCAATTTGCATCTGTTTGTGTCAATCCAACATGGGTGTCTCTTGCAGCAAAAGAACTAGCAGGGACAGGCGTTGATGTATGTACAGTGATCGGTTTCCCTTTAGGCGCAAGCACAACGGCGGTCAAGGCATTCGAAACAAAGGATGCGATTGAAAACGGAGCGACTGAAGTAGACATGGTCATCAACATTGCGGCACTGAAAGATTGCGAATATGTTGTGGTTGAACAAGATATTCGGGCAGTTGTAGACGCGGCAAAAGGTCAGGCACTTGTGAAAGTCATCATTGAAACATGTTTACTCTCAGAAGAAGAGAAAGTTCGAGCTTGTGAGCTTTCAGTGAAAGCTGGCGCTGATTTTGTGAAAACATCGACTGGATTTAGTACAGGCGGTGCAACGGCTGAGGACATCGCATTGATGCGTAAAACAGTAGGACCTGACATTGGTGTGAAAGCATCAGGCGGCGTAAGAAAAAAAGAAGACGTTGAGGCAATGACAGCTGCAGGCGCTACCCGCATTGGTGCAAGTGCAAGCGTTTCCATTATCAAAGGAGATCAATCAGCTCCTTCGAAAGACTATTAATTCATAACATCCTATGGTAGGATAACATTCGTGACTCATTAAATGATGAAAAAGTCATATGCGGAAGGATCTCGTTACTGGGAATTTCTTCCGCCATTTGTTTGCGAAAATAGGGTTCGTTCCATACAAGCGCATTAATGTAAACGAATTCATTCAAGGAGGAAAAACATGAAATACGTGATTGGTATCATCGGTTTGCTGGTGATTCTCGCCATTGCTTGGCTGGCAAGTAACGAAAGAAAAAGAGTGAAATTCCGTCCAGTCATTGTCATGATTGTACTGCAATTTATTTTAGGTTATATTCTGCTCAATACAGGTGTTGGAAACTTCCTAGTTGGAGGCTTTGCGAAAGGATTCCAGATGCTTCTAGGCTATGCAGGTGAAGGAATTAACTTCGTATTTGGTGGACTAATGAATGATAATGCGTCAACTTTCTTCCTCAACGTCTTGCTCCCGATCGTCTTTATTTCTGCATTGATCGGTATTCTGCAGCATTGGCGTATCCTTCCGCTTATCGTACGCGGAATTGGATATTTGCTTAGTAAAGTAAATGGAATGGGAAAACTAGAATCCTACAACGCAGTAGCGTCTGCGATTTTAGGTCAATCAGAAGTTTTTATTTCCATTAAGAAACAGCTTGGATTATTACCTCAGCAGCGTCTTTATACATTGTGTGCATCTGCGATGTCGACTGTATCGATGTCCATTGTCGGTGCCTATATGCAAATGATTAAACCAGAGTACGTCGTCACAGCACTTGTGCTGAACCTATTTGGTGGATTTATTATTGCGTCTATTATCAATCCATATGAAGTGTCTAAGGACGAAGACATGCTTGAAGTCGTAGAAGAAGAAAAACAATCCTTCTTTGAAATGCTTGGCGAATATATTATGGATGGTTTCAAAGTAGCGATTGTTGTCGCTGCGATGTTGATTGGATTTGTTGCGTTAATTGCGATGATTAATGGAATCTTCACAGCTGCCATCGGTGTTTCATTCCAAGATATACTTGGATATGTTTTTGCACCATTTGCTTTACTAGTCGGTGTACCTTGGAACGAAGCGGTACAAGCAGGAAGTATTATGGCAACCAAAATGGTGTCCAACGAATTTGTGGCGATGCTAGCACTGTCTGAAGACGGTATGAATTTCACTGCTCGTACAGAAGCCATCATCTCTGTATTCCTTGTATCCTTTGCGAACTTCTCCTCTATTGGTATCATTGCTGGAGCAGTCAAAGGCTTAAACGAAAAACAAGGAAACGTTGTTGCCCGCTTTGGATTAAAGCTGTTATTCGGTGCAACACTCGTCAGCTTCTTAACAGCAGGCGTTGTCGGTTTGCTTTACTAACATAAAAAAGGAATGGTGAAAACAATGAGAATGGTAGATATCATTGCGAAAAAACGTAACGGAAAAGAATTATCTCCAGAGGAAATTTCTTTCTTTGTCAAAGGATATACGGACGGAACAATTCCTGACTACCAAGCAAGTGCCTTGGCTATGGCAATTTTCTTCCAAGATATGACGGATCAAGAACGTGCAGACTTAACACTCGCTATGGCGAACTCAGGGGATACGATTGACCTGTCTGCCATTGACGGAATTAAAGTAGATAAGCACTCAACAGGCGGTGTAGGCGATACAACAACACTTGTACTGGCTCCTTTAGTTGCAGCACTTGATGTACCTGTTGCGAAAATGTCTGGACGTGGCCTTGGTCATACAGGTGGAACCGTGGACAAGCTTGAGGCTGTGAAAGGCTTCCACGTAGAAATTACAAAAGACGAGTTCATCGAGCTGGTCAACCGTTATAAAGTAGCGGTGATTGGACAGTCAGGCAATCTGACACCTGCTGATAAAAAGCTTTATGCTCTTCGTGATGTGACAGGAACCGTTAACTCGATCCCGCTTATTGCAAGCTCGATCATGAGTAAGAAAATTGCTGCTGGTGCAGACGCCATCGTACTAGATGTGAAAACTGGTGCAGGTGCCTTCATGAAAACACCTGAAGACTCTGAGAAGCTTGCCAAAGCCATGGTGCGCATCGGAAACAACGTAGGCAGACAAACAATGGCTGTCATCTCTGATATGTCTCAGCCGCTAGGATTAGCGATTGGAAATGCCTTAGAAGTAAAAGAAGCTATCTACACACTGCGAGGCGAAGGTCCTGAAGACTTAAACGAGCTCGTTTTGACATTAGGAAGTCAAATGGTCGTTCTTGCGAAAAAAGCAGACACGTTAGATGAAGCAAGAGAAAAACTGGTTGAAGTGATGAAAAACGGCAAAGCACTTGAGAAATTCAAGGAATTCTTAGAAAATCAAGGTGGAGACAGCTCGATTGTGGATCAGCCGGAAAAACTGCCACAAGCCCCTTATCAAATCGACGTACCTGCTAAAGAATCAGGTGTGGTCGCTGAAATCGTCGCAGACGAAATCGGTGTTGCAGCCATGATTCTTGGAGCAGGTCGTGCAACAAAAGAAGACGATATCGACCTATCTGTCGGTATCATGCTGAACAAAAAAGTGGGCGATCGTGTAGAAAAAGGAGAATCTCTTGTGACGCTGCATGCCAATCGTGAAGATGTGGCAAATGTCATGGAGAAAATTTATGACAACATCCGTATTGCTGATCAAGCCGATGCACCAACATTGATCCACACAGTTATTACAGAGTAGAGAAAAAGGACAAAAGCGATTTGCCGCTTTTGTCCTTATGTACCAGTTATGCTACTATCAATTGGGAAATCGGCTGATGAAGGCAACGTATCCTACAAACTGTTCAAGGATATGGAAAAGGAAATACCTTTTTAATGGTGGAAGTGTGGAAAAATGAAGCTGCGGTTCAGAGCCATATTGCAAGTGCATATTTCCAAGCTTTCGTAGTAAAGACAAAAGAATTTTTAGCCGCTCCACTTGATGTTGTTGCATATCAAGGTGAGCAGCTTTCATAGATAAACAACAAACACCCTAGGCGTTCATTGCCTAGGGTTCTTTTATTTTCAACACCTGGTTTATCCATTTCATTATCGTATTGTGCATTTTCCACAAAAATTCTGAAAATAAAATATTTTTCGACTTAAGTATACTGGAATATGCTAGAATTATATATTATTTATTACCATATTAGGGAGGAACCAATATGAAAAAAGGGAAATGGACGAGTATTGCATTAACAGCTGTCCTCAGTTTAGGCACATTGACAGTTTTCAGCACCCCGCTATCTGCCCACACCACAAAAAAGACAACATCCTCAGATGGCGGTCATTATTCAGGCATTCCATTCGATGCAAGTGTTGTGAATGAAGACCGTCTCATCAAAGCTCTGAAAAAACAAGGGAAAATCAAAAAGAATGCCAATGAGGTAGAAACCCAAAAGGTATTAAAGAACTATTTAAAGAAAAAAGAAGAAGCTGCCATGAAACAAAGCGCAAGTACCTTAACAGAAGAGCCTGAATTCCTAAAAGATTACAAACAAGAAGTACATAACAAATTAGCCAAAAAGAAAAAGCTAAAGAAACATAAAGGAAAAGAAGGCAACCAAGTAAAACCGGTCAAAAAGGAAAAGTATAAAGGCGACGTTCGCAATGATAAAGTGCTGGTTTTATTAGTAGATTTTAAAGATTATAAGCATAATAGTATTAAAAAAGAAGAGACGGATATGTACTATGACAAGTACGATCAACAGCACTATCAAGATATGATTTTCGGAAAAAATGGCTACTTCGGTCCAGATGGTAAACGAAAAGTATCCATGAAGCAATATTATGAAAAACAGTCGGGTGGAAGTTACACGATTAGTGGAACAGTAACTGGATGGTATACATCCAAGCATGAAGCAGCTTATTACGGCGGGAACGTCCCTGACGGAGAAGGAAGTGATGGAAAACCGCGTGAATTAGTGAAAGAAGCACTCGAAGCAGCAGCCAAAGATCCGAACATTGACCTCGGTGAATATGATCAATGGGATCGCTATGATATTGATGGAGACGGCGTTTATAACGAACCAGACGGTATCATTGATCATCTCATGGTCGTTCACGCTGGTGTAGGTGAGGAAGCAGGCGGCGGACAGCTCGGCTCTGACGCTATATGGTCGCACCGCTGGTCACTTGGTGATGTGTATGAGATTCCAAATACTGAATCTGAAGTTGGTCAAGGCGGGAAATTAGGTGCTTTAGATTATACCATTGAGCCTGAAGATGGCGCAGCAGGTGTTTTCTCACATGAATTTGGGCATGATCTTGGCCTTCCTGATGAGTACGATACACAATACACAGGCAGAGGGGAGCCCGTTTCTTACTGGTCTATCATGTCAAGTGGGAGCTGGGCAGGTAAAATACCTGGTACGGAGCCAACAGGTTTTAGTCCATATGCGAAAGAAATGCTTCAAAACCTGCATGGCGGCAACTGGCTTTCTGGACAAACCATTGATAGTAATACATTAAAGAAAAGCAAAACAGTGTTAATCGATGAAGCAGTAACAAAAGGTACGAACCATGATGCTGTTCGAGTCGATTTACCAGATAAAGAAGTTGTCGTCACAACGCCTGTCCAAGGGAAATACGCTTACTTCAGCGGGACGGGTGACAATTTGAATGCAACCATGACGACAACTGGTATTGATTTGTCGAAGGGAAGCAAAGCAGAGCTTACTTTTAAAGCATGGTACGATATCGAAGAAGATTATGATTATGCGTATGTAGAGGTTCGTGAAACAGGGACAGATCAATGGAAAACCATTGCGGGTAATATCACGGATGATCAAAATGAAGCAGGTGCTAACGAAGGAAATGCCATCGACGGAAAATCATATGGCTGGGTAGATGCAACCTTTGATTTATCTGCTTACGCAGGGAAAAAGATTGATCTGCAATTCCGCTACACAACCGATGCGGGTTATTCGTTACCAGGTTTATTCGTGGATGATCTAAACATAACAGCAGATGGAACAAAAGTGTGGTCTGATGATGCCGAGGGAACGTCCACTTTTACCTTCAATGGATTCTCTCAATCTAATGGAAAACAATATGCAGCACAGTACTATTTACTAGAATGGCGCTCTAATGCTGATGTCGATAAAGGTTTAAAGCATATCAAACGAGGAGCAAGTCTGATGAGCTATAATAACGGTTTGGTCGTGTGGTATGTGGATCAATCTTATAGTGATAACTGGGTAGGGAATCATCCAGGGAATGGCTTCCTTGGTGTGGTCGATGCGGATCAGCAAGTATTGAAATGGAGTGACGGCTCCATTGCGGCCACTGGGTTCCAAGTACATGATGCAGCATTTTCTTTAAATCCAAGTACGAAACTGAATATTGATTATACAGAGACGACAGGTTTAAACTTGGAAGATCGCTATATTCGCCCAACTCGTACATTTAGTGATAAAAAGAATTATGTGAATCCAAATAACCCAGATGCAGGGCGTGATGTGCTGTCATATGGGCTATCCTTTAAAGTCGTTGCACAAAGTAAGGATCGCTCTGTTGGAAAGGTATTAATTTCTAAAAGTAACTAAACAGAAAGCCGGATTCTACTATTGAATCCGGCTTTTTAATATGTCGAGACAAGGGTTTTCATAAGACGGTCGGTTTTTTGATCGAATGTCTGTTCTTTTTTATTTTGATATCCGAATGAAACCATTATATAATAGAAATTGGAAGTTTTTCTTTCAATCATGGTTCTTTTTGAGCTGTTAAAAAACAGGAAAGGATGAGCGTTACTAATGAGTTGTGTCACTGCCAAGCAATTAAAGGTGATTCGAGGAACGATGCAGACTTTTTGCAGCCATTTGGAGTATGATGGTTACGGTAAGCTTCATATCAATACCATTATGGCTTTTATTAAAAAGGAATTTGGTGTGAGGAAAATGAAAGACATTCCACAAAGTCGGTTTACTGAAGTGTTAGAGCTAATACAAGACTTTGATTTATACACGGACAAAATAGAAATTCATGATCGTCTATCAGAAAGGAATTAACTAAATTGATATTTCAGCAATGATATTAGTAGGAATTGTCGCTTTAGAACACATTTTCATCATGTTACTCGAAATGTTTTTTATGGAATTAAAAATGGCTAAAAGATCTTTCCGGCTGCCTGAGAACTTACAAAAAGATCCAAATGCGAAAGTGATTTTTGCCAATCAAGGGCTATATAACGGGTTTCTAGCTGCAGGAATCATTTGGGGGCTTATTCTCGGATGGATTACCTTTGGATATATGATTCAGCTTTTTTTTCATTCTTTGTGTGTTGATCGCAGTGGTATTTGGCGGTGTGACATCCAATAAAACAGATTACCAGCCTTGCTCGCATTAATTGCGTTCATGCTAGCGATTTAAAACCTTAAATCAGCCCCAGTGTGAAGTGCGCTCCAAATGTTAGACACAATCTAACATTTGGAGGTGCTTTCCTTGTATTTATACTTGTTTTGGTGCATTGTTTAGTGGGTGGCGGCGTTTGCCGTTGTAGTGGCGGCGCATACGAAAGATTTCAAACTCCGAAAGCTCTGCGCTTTTTCGTTTTTGGGTGCGGTTATCTTTTTTGAAAGAGAAAAGTAAATAGCAGCAAAGTGAAGCGATAATGAATAAAATCATCATATGACATTCCTCCAATTCATCCTATTCTTTAAGTGTAGACAGGGTGAGTGATGTTTATAACTGAAAATAAGCAACAAAATCGGTTTAGTTCTTATGATTTAGATAATCTGCTCATTTAGGTCTAAAATACTATGTATTTTCAACTATTATATTTCCAGTTATTTCTCTCGTCAAGAAGAATTTTTCTGGGGTTGTCTATATTAGTACGATTAAGTGTCATGAAAGTTTCAGAAAATTGTAAAATTTTATTGAAAAACCGTTCCCGAACAGGAACGGTTGTAAACATGTCTATGCTTTTTCTTCAAATAAACGCGCAATTTCCACGATAACTTCTGTTGCCTTGACCATGTTTTCAACAGATATAAATTCATATTTGCCGTGAAAGTTCTCCCCGCCAGTAAAGATGTTAGGAGTTGGGAGACCTTTATATGAAAGCTGAGAACCGTCTGTACCGCCGCGAATAGGTTCAATCACAGGTGTCACTGAGCGATTTTCCATTGCTTCATAGGCAATGTCCACAATATGTTTTACCGGCTCAATTTTTTCTCTCATATTATAATATTGATCCTGAATGCTAAGGGTAATGCTCTTTTCACCGTAGACCGCTTTTAAGTCATTTTTAATCTTTCCAAATAGTTCCTTACGGTTGTTAAACTTCTCCTTATCAAAATCACGAATAATATATTGAAGTTCTGCTTCTTCTACTTCCCCTACAAATTTCGTCAGGTGGAAAAAGCCTTCATATCCTTCTGTATACTCCGGAGATTCGTCAGAAGGAAGTTTGTTGTGAAAGAGCATCCCGATCTTAGCAGCGCTGACCATTTTGTCTTTCGCTGTTCCTGGATGGACGTTGTTTCCTTTAATCGACACCTTCGCACCTGCTGCGTTGAAGCTTTCATATTGAAGCTCTCCAAGTGGCCCACCGTCAATGGTATAAGCATAAGAAGCACCGAAGGCATCGACATCAAATTTGTGCGGCCCTCTGCCAATCTCTTCATCTGGAGTGAAGGCGACTCGAATCTTTCCGTGCTTGATTTCTGGATGCTGAATGAGGTAATGCATGGCGGTCATAATTTCTGCGATACCTGCTTTGTTATCTGCGCCAAGTAATGTCGTGCCATCAGTGGTGATGAGCGTATGTCCTCGGTATTTTTGTAAATTTGGAAACTGTGTTGGAGATAAAACGATATGTAGATCTTCATTTAACATGATGTCACTGCCTTGATAGTTCTCATGAAGCTGCGGCTTCACATTCTTGCCAGTGAAGTCAGTAGCTGTATCGATATGAGCCAAAAAGCCAATGGTCGGCACTTCTTTGTCTGTGTTAGATGGGATCGTTCCCATGACATAACCGTTTTCATCCATTGTCACTTCTTGAATGCCGATGGATTTCATCTCATCAACAAGCTGTCTCGCTAGGTTCAGCTGTCCTTCAGTGGATGGGCAGCTTTCCTTTTCTGCATCAGACTGGGTATCCACTTTCACATAACTTGTGAAACGTCCGATCATTTCCTCTTTCATCTATACGTCACTCCTTTTGTAGTATACGTTCATTTTATCATGTCTTGAAAGCGCTTCATAACAAGAAAGGCTTTCTCTGGCAATTAGAGAGGAAAAAGGCCTGCTTTCTTTGCATAATGCGCTGAATGGTTCTTTAGGGTGATTTTTTTAGGTGTCTTTTTATTTATAATGAGGACATATAAAATCGTCCATTTGTACGTTAAATTGGGAGAGAGGGGTCGAAAGTCGGATTCTAGTTAACCGCTGGCACTCGTTCAAAAATTTCAAGAAGCGGTTGATGACATTCAGCAGTCGAAGCAGCTACGGCTGAAGGCAGTAGACTCAGGCTGGCAAGGAGAAGCAAGAAGTAAATTTGATCAAAGCTTTGAGGAAACAACAGCACGCTATGATCAATTTGAAAAGGACTTGCTTGAAACGAGGCTGGTGTAAAAGCAGTCAATGACCATTGATCAAGCAAATCAGGTGATACATAAAGGCATTGAAAAAACAAAAGAAACCGTAGATTCGCTTATAAAGGGTGCAGTTGATTTCTTTAAGGGAGCATTTTCTTTTGGATAAGGAGAGATCAAGTTGGATCAGCTACGTCTAAGTATCGAGGAACTCATTTTTAGCTTTTACAGCGAAGGTTATTTTGAACAAGGTATGTCATTAAAGGAAGCTTATTATCCTGAGGTAGAGGACGAACGTCTTGGGTTTTTGTTTGAAATTGCATGCCGCTCTTTGCTGGCAAAAGGCGTGTTAGAATTTCGAAACAGACAATACCGTTATAAAGAAGAATATCGTCATTTCATTCAAGCTA
The DNA here is from genome assembly GCF_037104745.1 of Bacillus sp. FJAT-53060. Taxonomy (NCBI): domain Bacteria; kingdom Bacillati; phylum Bacillota; class Bacilli; order Caryophanales; family Bacillaceae; genus Bacillus; species Bacillus sp. FJAT-53060. Next base: position 25,783 of record NZ_JBAWSW010000008.1, on the reverse strand, counting down.
TGAATGATGCATCGCACACCGTCAAGGCTTCAACATTTGGAGAGATAGATGAAGGATTCAGTACTTCTTTTCATACGACGAAGGCGGGTGTGTATGCCCATCAAACACTTTATGATCAACAAGTGCATCAGATTCAAAAACTGAAAGATGATCAGCAGGCAGAGGAGCAAGTAACCACCTTTTTGAACATCCAAATGAGTGATCAACGCTTATCTGTCATTACCTTGCAGGCAGAGGAATTTGAAACGCTATTAGAACCAGCAAGCGAGGCGAAAGATGAATGGCTTTCTTTTCTAAAACTTAATAAAGCGGAGGATCCAGAACTTGTGAGGACATTTGTTTTAGATGTGCGGGCAAGAAAAGGTCAGATGGACTCCCTCATGAAGGTAGCCTATGACAAAAACAATCAGCCCGATGTGGAATCCATGATATTTGTTATTCCAGGTGAGAGACATTCTTGGCTTGTGTGGGGGATAAAGGAAAACGAATTTCGCATTGAGACGGCTCATAGAGATGGGTTACGTTCTATATTCTAAAGGATGAGGCTTGAATCAAAATGAAGTAATAGAAGTCCATTCTTAGGCAACGGGGACTTCGGTATCATTGGAACTTGGCTATGGCAGTAAAGTCTGAATGAGGTGATGAGAGATGGACAAGAATGATACGCAGGACCGTATGGCTGAGGTACTCTGTTTATCGAAAAGGTACTTACAGCAGGTTGAAAAAAACAGACTTCGTCTCAATTGACCGCAATCTGCGGACGTATGTGAAAAAAGGCACCTCTAGCAAAATGTGCTGAGTCAGCATTACCGCATCTTAGATGATGAGAATTATCGCTATTATAGTTCATTTAATAAGGAAGAAGCAAAGCGGTGATTATAGGAGTTAAGTCAGCTGTCTTCTCCTTATTTAGAAACAGCTCATCACAAAAGAAAAAGAGAGGCACCCGTCTGACAGGGCTCTCTCTTTTTTTGTTTATACTTACAGAGTGTTTTTCGCCCGAATAAAGGCAACAAGCTGTTTGATTTCTTCATCGGTTAGGGGAACACCATCTACAAGGATTGTTCCTTCTTTTGCTTTCGTCAGTTCAATCTTGATATCAGAGATTTTGCGTTGTATCTCCGGCTCGTCCGTTCTACCAAGTAAAAAATCAATGGACGTATCATACAAATCAGCCAGCAGCTTCACTGCTTCAAGCGAAGGTCGTCGGTACCCAGATTCGTAACCGGCATAGGTGCTTTTGGCGATACCTAGGCGATCTGCCGTATGCTGGAGAGACCATTTTTTCTTTTTTCTAAGGGTGGTTAAACGATCGAGTATCATACATGAACGCTCCTTTATATACAACAACAGTATATCATATTTTGGCAAAGAGTGTACGCGTTATGCGTAATATTTTCTTGATTAATTCGCGTTATGTGACTATAATGGCAATGAAGGTACGCGGAAAGCGTATATTATAGAATAGCACAAACTGGCTTATAATATGTGTGACAAACGATGTAATTTTATTGAAAGAGGTGGACCTGTTGAAGAAATTATTGCTTTTAACAACTGGTGGGACGATTGCATCTGTAGAGAGTGAAAATGGTTTAGCTCCAGGTGTTAAAGCTGAGGACCTTTTAAGCTATTTAAACGAAATTAATGCAGAGTACACAATGGACACAAAGTCCCTTATGAGTATAGATAGCACAAATATGCAGCCTGAATACTGGGTGGATATCGCAACAGCCATTTATGAAAATTATGATCAATATGATGGGTTTGTTGTCACTCATGGGACCGATACAATGGCCTATACATCAGCAGCCCTTTCTTATATGCTGCAAAATCCTGATAAGCCAATTGTCATAACAGGCTCACAAATCCCGATTACATTTAAGAAAACAGATGCGAAGAAAAACATTACAGATGCCATTCGATTTGCATGTGACGGTGTAGGCGGCGTGTATGTCGTGTTTGATGGCCGAGTGATTCAAGGAACACGCGCAATCAAACTAAGAACGAAAAGCTATGATGCATTTGAAAGTATTAACTATCCATATATTGCATCGATTGAAAACCATGAAATTGAATACAATAGCAAAGTAAAAAGATCATCAATGAAACCGCTTAAATTAGATGCATCGCTGAACACAGATGTCTGTCTATTAAAACTGCACCCAGGTCTTAAGCCTGAGTTTTTAGATTCCATCAAAGGTGTGTACAAAGGGGTCGTTATTGAAAGCTACGGCAGTGGTGGAATTCCTTTCGAGGGAAGAAACCTTTTAGAGAAGATCAATGAATTATTAGAAGAAGGCATTCCTATTGTTATCACGACTCAGTGTCTAGAAGAAGGAGAAGACATGAGCGTGTATGAAGTAGGACGCAAAATCAATCAAGAACTGGTAGCGCGTTCACGAAACATGAACACTGAGGCCATCGTACCGAAACTCATGTGGGCATTAGGAAAGACAACAGATCCAAAAGAAGTGAAGAAGATTATGGAAACCCCAATCGCTGAAGATTTAGTGATTTAACATTCTATAGAAAGCAGGTCATATAAGATGGTTCAAGCAATTTATCGCTACGAGAAGGATTTTCTTGGTGAAAAAGAAATTCCGGCAGACGTGTATTATGGTGTTCAAACCCTTCGTGCAAAAGAAAACTTCCCGATTACTGGGTATCGCATGCATGAGGAACTGATTAGAGCCTTTGCCATCGTCAAAAAAGCAGCAGCTCAAGCCAATATGGAAGTGGGACGCTTATATGAAGGAATTGGAAACGCGATTGTCAAAGCCTCTGACGAAGTCATTGAAGGCAAGTTGCATGAGTACTTCATCGTAGACCCTATCCAGGGCGGGGCAGGAACTTCAATGAACATGAATGCCAACGAGGTCATTGGTAACAGAGCCCTAGAGATTATGGGACATCAAAAGGGCGAATACATTCATTTAAGTCCAAACACACATGTTAACATGTCACAATCGACGAATGATTCATTCCCAACTGCTATTCATATTGCTGTGCTGAAGCAGTTAGACATTCTGCTTGAGACGATGCAAGCGATGCATGTTGTATTTCAAAAGAAAGCAAAAGAATTCGATCATGTGATCAAAATGGGACGTACCCATTTACAGGATGCGGTTCCGATCCGTTTAGGACAGGAATTTAATGCATACAGCCGCGTTCTAAACCGTGATATTAAGCGTATTAATCAATCAAAGCAGCATTTATATGAAGTGAATATGGGTGCGACAGCTGTTGGGACAGGCTTAAACGCAGATCCTCGTTATATTGAAATCGTAGTGAAGAAACTTGCTGATATTTCAGGGCTACCACTCGTAGGCGCAGAGCATCTTGTAGATGCAACGCAAAACACAGATGCTTATACAGAAGTATCAGCGGCATTAAAAGTATGCATGATGAACATGTCTAAAATTGCGAATGACCTTCGCTTAATGGCATCTGGTCCTCGAGCAGGTCTTGCTGAAATTGCATTGCCAGCCCGTCAGCCAGGGTCATCCATTATGCCTGGGAAAGTCAATCCTGTTATGGCAGAGCTCATTAACCAAATCGCATTTCAGGTTATAGGAAATGACCACACCATCTGTCTTGCTTCTGAAGCAGGTCAGCTTGAGTTAAATGTAATGGAACCTGTTTTGGTCTTTAACTTACTTCAATCTATTAGTATAATGAATAACGGATTCTGTTCATTCACAAATCATTGCTTAGCGGACATCGAAGCAAATGAGAAACGTTTGAAAGAATATGTAGAAAAAAGTGCAGGAGTGATTACTGCGGTGAACCCTCACTTAGGCTATGAAGCCGCGGCTAGAATTGCAAGAGAAGCTATTTTAAAGGGAGAATCCATTAGAGACCTCTGCTTGCAGTATGATGTATTAACGGAAGAGGAACTTGATATTATCTTAAATCCTTATGAGATGACAAAGCCTGGTATTGCAGGACAAGAGCTGCTAGAAAAGGGATAATATCAAAAAATTTATTTTATTAATATGACGAATTGCCTGTGAAAAAGAGAAAGACAGGCAATTCACTTTCTTTCGAATTGACGCACTTTTTTCACAATATTTTGAAAACGCTTAACGCAGATGCACAAAGGGAGGAAACAAAATGAAAACACCACGTCTACCGTCTATCTTAGAAGTCGTGTCTATCCTTGGCTTGTTTTTAGCAATTGTTTTATCATTTACTCTTTACTTCAATTTAGATATTCAACTAGCTTTGTTTATCTCATGGTTTATGGTGATCGCTTTAGGTATTCGTTTGGGACATTCATATAAGGATCTTCAAAACGCCATTACAAAAGGGATATCAAATGGTTTAGATGCTATTTTGATCTTAATTGCTGTAGGAGCACTTGTTGGAACATGGATTGCTGGTGGAGTTGTGCCTACATTAATCTATTACGGCCTAGAATTTATTCATCCTAACATTTTCTTATTAGCTACACTTGTGATATGTGCCATTATGTCCATTGCTACAGGAACCTCTTGGGGGACGGTTGGAACTGCGGGTATTGCAATGATTGCAATTGGTGAAGGTCTTGGTATTCCGCTTCCAATTGTTGCAGGTGCCGTTTTATCTGGAGCCTACTTTGGTGATAAATTATCGCCATTATCAGATAGCACCGTACTGGCCGCTTCTCTTTCTAAAGTGGACGTGCTTGCGCATGTAAGAGCTATGATGGTCTTATCCATACCAGCCTTTGTGATTACAGCGATTATGTTTACGGTTACAGGCTTTATGTATGGTGGCCGAAACATTGATCACGATAAAGTGGAGTTTTTGAAAAATGCACTTCATGATACATTTACAATTAATATCTGGATGGTTATTCCGGCTGTAGTGGTTGTGTTATTGCTTGTATTTAAGAAACCTTCAATGCCTGTTATCGCTATTGGTGCCCTTCTAGGTTCGATTTGGGCCATGGCTTTTCAAGGAATGAATCCGGCAGATGCGATTGCCACTGCTTATAATGGCTTTTCCATTAACTCAGATATAGATTTCTTAAATTCCCTGTTAAACCGTGGCGGTATTGTCAATATGCTAGGATCTTTAGTCGTGATTATCCTCGGTCTTGGTTTTGGTGGTGTACTTGAATATTTAGGCGTATTAAAAGTCATCGTCTCTATATTCGAGAAGAAATTGCATAATGCAGGAAACGTCACTCTATCCACGCTAATTGTTGCTTTCTTGGCGAATATTTTTGGCTGTGCTATGTATGTATCAATCATCCTTACACCAAAAATTATGGAAAAAAGCTATGACAAATTAAAATTAGACAGACGTGTATTATCTAGAAACTCTGAGGTCGGTGGAACACTTACGTCTGGTATGGTTCCATGGTCAGATAACGGGATATACATGGCGGGGATTCTAGGCGTGTCGACATTCTCGTATTTACCATTTATGTGGTTGAGCTTTGTTGCCATTGGTCTTGCCATTATTTATGGATATACAGGAAAATTCATTTGGTACGTTAAAAATCAACAAGAATCAGAAGAATCGGGATCATAAGCCGTTTAAAAGCCGCTCAAAAAGGAGCGGCTTTTATTTATAAATCCTATTCAATATTATAAGTTTATCGCTTTCGCAAAAATTGAAGAGAATCGTTTGGATTCAAAAAGCAGAAAAAGTAAGACTGAGTCATTTTGTTGGATGAGCTCAGGATGGCATGGAAGGGCGAAGATTTTGCAAAGCTCTTTAATAAAATGAATGAACAGTCATTAACTAATTTCTGTTATAATCATACGGTAGAAAGAGCGAAAGTAGGATTGGTGAAATGAAGAAAATATGTATTTTTATTGCGGTTGGTTTTGTCTTGCTGTTCATTTCGGGCTGTATGGGAATGAAGCAGCAAACAGAAGGAAACCAGCAAGCGGTAAAAGAGGAAAAAGGTCAAGCAAAAGAAACAAAACAGACACAGCAGAAAGAAGCGGCAGAGTTAGACAAACAAAAATGGATTCAGCAAAAGGAACCGGTTGCGCTCCCGATCTTGATGTACCACAGCCTCTCCAGCGGCAACTCGTTACGTGTGCCAAAGAGTGAGTTTGCAGCTCATATGAAATGGCTAATAGATAACGGTTATGTCACGCTGTCGCCGGAAGAGGCATATCAAGTCCTCATGACAAATTCGACACCAAGTGAAAAATTTGTTCTCATCACATTTGACGATGGATATTCAGACAACTACACAAAAGCATTTCCAATTTTAAAACAGTATGGAATGAAGGCAACGATTTTCATGATTGAGCAATCCATTGGCCGCCCGAACCACTTAACAGATGACCAAATGGATGAAATGATAGCAAATAGGCTATCAATTGAGAGTCATACAATTCATCATTTAGAGCTCAATCGTTTATCAAAGAAGCAGCAGGAAGAGGAATTAAAAGGGTCGAAGGCGTTCTTTGATCAGCGATTTTCTCAGCGCACGAGAATGGTCAGCTATCCGGTCGGGCGCTATAACGAAGACACGCTGAAGCTGGCAAAGGAAGCAGGATATCAGATGGCTGTGACCACTGAACCAGGACATGCGAAAAAGGAACAAGGCATGATGTCCTTGCACCGCCTGCGCATTTCACCGGGACTTTCACCCGAAAGCTTTGGGAGGCTGATAGAAGGAAATTGATAGATATTAGATCACAGATGTTTCACATGAAACATTTTACGACAAGTTTCATGGAGATGATTTGTGAATCCACATTGATAGTATGATGAGAAAGAAGAAACAGACCTTTCATGAAGATGGAAGGTCTGTTTCTTTTTTGCGTTTTATTCAAAACTCCATATGAGTTTTCTCTTGTTTGTAATAATCCATTCTATCTTTCAAGGTCCCTGTATGAAATTCAAATTTATGTCCATCAGGGTCCGTGAAGTAAATCGACTTCTGATCTCTTTCGTCTCTTGGCCGGCTTGGTAAAATGTTGACGTGCAAATCTTTTAGTTTGTTGTACATTGGATCTACATCCGCCTCATCAATAGAAAAAGCGATGTGTGTGTAAGAGTGATGGATGTCTTGACGAGGAATGTCTTTTTCCACATTGAGGGCAAGCCATAGCCCATTCAAATCAAAGTAAGCCGTCGTCCTTCCCTTTGCTAACAATGTGGCATTAAAGACCTTTGTATAAAAATCAATAGATGTCTCTAAATCAGAAACAGAAAATAATAAATGGTTTATTCCTTTGATGTTCAATTTAATCACCTCAAATTCAATGATGAGAAAAAAGCTTGCAGACTCAATCTACAAGCTTTGTTGTTTATTGATAAACAGGATAGCCTGTTATTTTCATATCTTTCCCTAGCTGTTCAACGGTGAGTTGATCCAGTTCAATTGCGTCACTCATGAGGGGGATGCCTTCGCCTCCGAAAAAGGAAGGAGAAAGTCGTCCGCCAATAAGCTTAGGTGCCATGTAGATGACCAATTTATCAACAAGTTGCTGCTCTAAAAATGAGGCATTCACTTGACCGCCACCTTCAATCATGAGGGAGGAGATGTTTCTTTCTCCAAGCACTTGAAGCACTTCTGGCAAGGGAACTCGCATGTCTCCATCTGTCATGATGACGTTGACTCCAGCTGCTTCAAAAGCGGCTCGCTTTTCCTCATCTGCTTGTTTTGTTGTGAAAATCCATGTAGGTGCCATCTGATCGGTGACGACCTTTGCCGTCAGCGGTGTAGACAGCTTAGAGTCTAAAACAATTCGTATCGGATGGTCACCATTTGGAATCCTTGCAGTTAATGATGGATCATCATGAATGACGGTTTGGGCACCAACCAAAATGGCATCATTGATACTGCGGATGTGGTAAGCGTCATAACGAGAAGTCTGTGAGGTAACCCACTTGCTGTCAGACGTAGCAGAAGCAATTTTCCCATCTAAGGTGATGCCCGCTTTGAGCGTCACGAACGGCGTTTTTTTCGTAATAAAGTGATTAAACACTTCATTCATGAGGATGGATTCCTGTTCCAATACGCCCGTGATCACTTGGATACCTGCGTCTTGTAAAATGGTAATCCCGCGGCCAGCGACAAGTGGGTTCGGATCAAGTGCAGCTACGACAACCGTCTCTAGGCCGGCTTTCACCAGTGCTTCAGCGCATGGGCCTGTGCGGCCATGGTGGGAACAAGGTTCTAGGGTCACATAGATCGTGGCTCCTTTTGCCTTGTCTCCAGCCATTTTGAGGGCGTGAATTTCAGCATGTGGTTCGCCGGCCTTCATGTGAGCACCAACACCAACAATTTCATTCTCTCGCACAATGACAGCCCCGACGAGCGGGTTTGGAGATGTCTGACCTTTCATTGCCCGTGCATTTTCAAGGGCTAGCTTCATATATCGCTCATGATGTGGCAATCGTATGCACCTCTTGATCCGCCTTCATGTGACCAGAGCGGTTCATTTTTGTCTGCAAGTATTTTTCGTTGAACTCAGAGACATCACCCCAAAGCGAAATCCGTCCAGAAAGAGAAAGGCCTGCATGGCTGATGGCATCTGTCTTTTTCGGGTTATTGGTAATGAGTCTCACTGGCTTTGTACGCAGTGTTTGAAGAACGGCAATGGCTTCTTCATATTGACGCGTGTCATCTTCAAAGCCGAGTGCTTCATTTGCTTCCACTGTATCGTAGCCGTTCTCTTGGAGAATGTAGGCCATGGCTTTACTGAAAAGACCTATGCCTCGTCCTTCATGATTGGCTAAATAAAACAGGGCGCCTGCTCCATTATCTTCAATCATTCGCATGGACTGTTTCAATTGGAACCCGCAGTCGCAGCGTTTGCTTCCGAAAATATCGCCAGTGTGGCAAATAGAATGCATACGGATCAGTGCTTCATCAGCATGTTTGAAATCTCCGTAAACAAGAACACTTGATTGCTGGTGATCCGCAAGCTCACGGGAGGAGAGGCTTTCAATTAAGGCTTCATCTGATAACGGTTCTTTTCCATCGTCCTTTAACCATGAATACCAGTTGAACATTACGGTTCTACCGTCTAAACTGACTGGCAGTTTAATGGGGCCAGTGATATATATATATCCGTCTTCTTGCTGTACTCGTTTGATTTTATCTTTTAAAATAGCTGTTTTAACCTCTGTGTGTTTGTCCATATTTTGCACCTTCTTTTTTGTCTGTTTCTTCTGGGAAAACCAATGTATAGCTTCTAATTCCTGAAAAACGTCGATCAATGGCTCCTTTTCTCCCGCATTCCCATGCATTAAAGGCAAGGTGATGATGGTATACACCAGTAGCGATAAATAAACTCGCTGGGGAGCCATTCGGATATGAAAACCGAGCGTGTTCACATAAAGGGAATCAGCTGCTTCTTGAAGGAGATCTTCACCATCAAGCGGTGCATTTCCGCCACCTTTCAGTTCACCATGTTTACCTATCCAAACATCCTCAGGCGATCAGCATAAACTTCGACGCCAATGTCATCAGGATCACTTAAATAAATGGTTTCACTGAAAAAGTGATCGCATACTCCAATTAAAGGATAGCCTTTTTTGATCACCTGTGCCAGCCATTTGCCCAGGTTTTTTCTGGTAAGTAATAAATACAGCAAAATGATAAACCCTGGCTCATGATGAGGTTTCTCTTTCAATTGGGCATCTTCTTTTAACACAACCAAAGGTGACGGTGGATTCCATCTAACTAATATAGTAAAAGGCAAAGAACGCTCAAAGTTGGATACATGTCATTCTGTTACACCCAATCTTAGCTGCTTCATTGTATTCAAGCTCGTTCATCCCTTCGTTATATGCGTCGGCACGTTCAAATGTTTTTGATAACCTATCAAAATGTATACATTGTTACTTTTAGTAACTGAACGATATATTTGAACTTAGACGCTTTCCGGAATGTTTTGTCTATTGAATTGTAAAAAAACACATACCCAAAAATGGATCGGGATATATTATTTATTTTATTATATCTATTGAATGATTTAACAGTGCAATAATACCGGTTTGTACTCCCATTCTGTCATTAATCTTTTTAGCTAACTAAAACATCCATATTATTGAATGGCTAAACTTAACACCTTGTTTTTTCAGGAGATGATTTAATTATCGGAAGAAAGTTGATTGAATTAGTTGAAGAATTAGCAATAAAAGAAGGGACAAAGGAACTCGCATTAGATACAGCTAACAAAGCCCTCTCTTCAAAATGGAATGATTTTTCCCTTAACGAGGAAAATCGGATTTCCACCTACCATAAATTGTATTTTTTGGTTTGTGTTATTTGGTTGGGGGAACCCCAAACATAATCAAAGCGCTGAAACTAAGAGGCAGTGCTATTTTTTTGTGATTTTTTTCTTTCCGTCACATATTTTTGACAAAGTATTCAAACAACTGACACAACATCACCCAATTTTTAGGTAAAAACTACTTTATTTTTGAAGTGCATGGGTGTAAAGTACAGGTATAAATAACTAGCCGAATGAAAATCAAGGGTAAAAGTTCACCGAGTAAACCATTTTAAAAACGGACTTTTATTTGTGAATAATTGAACAATCAGTGGACTTTTTGTGAAATTCTGAGCATGAGGAATTCGAATCATTCGGCATGTGAAAGTAAGGGAGGATGTAGGCTGTGAGTGAGCTATTTTTAGCAAGATTTCAATTTGCCTCAACGACATTATTTCATTTTATTTTTGTTCCTATGTCTATAGGTTTGGTGTTTATCGTCGCATTGATGCAGACCCTTTATGTGGTGAAGAAAAAAGACATCTATAAAAAGATGGCGAAGTTTTGGGGTCATCTTTTCTTAATCAACTTTGCAGTAGGTGTGGTGACAGGGATTTTGCAGGAATTTCAGTTTGGGATGAACTGGTCTGACTATTCAAGGTTTGTTGGTGATGTCTTTGGTGCACCGCTTGCCATTGAGGCACTATTAGCCTTTTTCCTTGAATCTACATTTATTGGACTATGGATTTTCGGCTGGGATCGTCTACCGAAGAAAATCCACTTATTGTGTATTTGGCTAGTTTCCCTTGGTACAATCTTTTCGGCGTTTTGGATTTTACTCGCCAACTCATTTATGCAGGAGCCAGTCGGATTTGTCATTAAAAATGGCCGTGCAGAGATGAATGATTTTGGAGCTCTTGTGACGAATCCGCAGCTCTGGGTTGAGTTCCCGCACGTTCTGTTTGGTGCGCTGGCAACAGGTGCTTTCTTTATTGCAGGAGTTAGTGCCTATAAAATGATCAAAAAACAAGAAATCACCTTTTTTAAAAAATCATTCCAGATTGCCATGGTACTCGCGCTCATTTCGGGCTTGGGTGTGGCGTTCTCTGGACATGATCAAGCGAAGCACCTAATGAAATCACAGCCGATGAAGATGGCAGCAAGTGAAGCCCTTTGGCAGGATAGTGGAGATCCAGCCGCTTGGACACTTTTTGCCAACATTAACACAGATAAAAAAGAAAACTCTGGAGAAATCAATATTCCGTTTGCTTTAAGTTATTTGGCTTATCAGAAGTTCAGTGGAGATGTTCCAGGCATGCTAACACTTCAAAAAGAATATGAAGCGAAGTTTGGCCCAGGAGACTACATTCCTCCAGTAAAAACGACATTCTGGAGCTTTAGAATCATGGTTGGTGCAGGAATGCTCATGATTTTTGCTAGTATGATGGGCTTGTACTTGAGCTTTAGAAAGAAACTTGAATCAAACAAATGGTATTTACGCTTTATGGTTTGGATGATTGCGTTCCCGTTTATTGCGAACTCAGCCGGCTGGATCATGACTGAAATCGGGCGTCAGCCGTGGACCGTCTTTGGCATGATGACGACCGCTCAATCGATTTCACCGAACGTATCTTATGGCATGCTGTTATTCTCAGTCATTAGCTTTACGACCATTTATCTGATTCTTGTCATCGTGCTTGCCTACTTATTCATTCGAGAAATTAAAAAAGGGGCACATTCTGAAGAGGATACAGATCAAAAGGATGAAACGGACCTATCTACAGATCCATTTGATGGAGGCGCATATCATGGCATATCTTAACGAGATTTGGTTTATTCTTGTCGCATTATTATTTGTTGGTTTTTTCTTCTTAGAAGGATTTGATTTTGGTGTAGGGATGTCTATGCAGTTGCTTGGAAAGGATGCGCATGAGCGCCGCATTTTAATCAATACGATTGGTCCTTTTTGGGATGCGAATGAGGTGTGGCTCCTTACAGCTGGCGGCGCTATATTCGCAGCGTTTCCTCACTGGTATGCCACGATGTTCAGTGGATACTATATTCCATTTGCGGTTCTCCTATTAGCGCTTATTGGGCGGGGGGTCGCCTTTGAGTTCCGAGGGAAGGTCGAGAAAGCTTCTTGGATCAAAACGTGGGACTGGGTCATATTCTGTGGCAGTCTACTTCCGCCGTTTTTGCTCGGTGTGCTATTCACAAGTATTTTACGCGGGATGCCAATTGATCAAAGCATGAATATGTACGCTGGTTTCACAGACTTTGTGAATCTTTATTCAGTGATCGGCGGGGTGTTAGTGACAGTTCTTTGCCTCCTGCACGGATTGATTTTTGTCACACTTCGTACAGAGGGAGATTTGAGACAGCGTGCAAGAAAGCTTGGCCAGCGTATCTTGCTGATCGCACTGCCAGTTCTTGTTCTATTTGTCGGTGTGTCCATCATCGAAACAGACATTTATACAGTCCGCCCTATCATCACCATTCCTTTAACGGGGCTGATTGTGGTTTGTTATATAGCGGCTCTTGTCTTTATGAGAAAAGAGCGTGATGGCTGGACGTTCTTATTCACAGGAGCAGGCATCATGGTGACTGTGACGATGCTTTTCACCGCATTGTTCCCGCGTGTGATGATTAGTTCAATCAACCATGCGTTCGATCTCACCATTCAAAACGCTGCATCAGGATCTTATTCACTTACGGTCATGACGATTGTCGCCATTTCTTTGCTGCCTTTTGTGCTTGGGTATCAAATTTGGAGCTACTATGTCTTCCGTAAGCGTGTAAGCGGTAAGGAGCCAATGACTTACTGATGGATAAACGCTTGCTTCAATTAAAGGGAATGAGAGGGCTTCTTGCCCTCTTAGGTATTGTGTCACTCATTCAAGGAGCAAGTATAATTTTCCAAGCACAGTGGCTGGCACATGCCATAACAACGCTGTTTGATGGGAAAAGCCTCGCGCAGGCAACGCCTTATGTTTTACTGTTTCTTGCTGCCTTTCTTGTGCGGCACGGTCTCACCTTCATTCGGGAGAGAGTCATGTTCACTTATTCTTCCCGAATTGGAGCAGACGTACGAAAGCAGCTGTTAGATCAACTCTTTCGTTTAGGTCCAGCCTTCACAAAGAAAAAAGGAACAGGAAAGCTTGTGACATTAGCGATGGAGGGAATTGCCCAATATCGTCAGTATTTACAGCTGTTTTTGCCGAAAATGGTAAACATGGCCGTAATCCCGGTGATGGTTCTTGTCTATGTTTGGACACTAGATGAAACATCTGCCGTCATTTTAATTGTGACGCTGCCGATTTTAATTGTTTTTATGATTTTGTTAGGCCTTGTCGCCCAGCGTAAAGCGGCCAAACAATGGAGATCGTATGAGAAATTATCCAATCATTTTACTGATTCCCTCCGTGGCCTTGAAACACTTCGCTACTTAGGTATTAGCAAAAAGCACTCTCGCAATATCGCGGAGGTGTCAAAGCGATATCGAAAGGCGACAATGAGCACACTGAAGGTCGCATTTCTTTCATCGTTTGCTCTCGATTTCTTTTCCATGTTATCGATTGCGACCGTTGCTGTATTTCTTGGCTTGCGATTAATTGAAGGGGAACTTCTCTTATTGCCGGCTTTGACAGCACTTATGCTGGCTCCGGAATATTTCCTACCAGTACGTGAAGTGGGAAATGATTATCATGCGACGTTAAATGGAAAAGAAGCGAATGAGGCCATTCAGGTCATTTTAGATGAAAAGGGCTTCCAAGCGCAGGAGACACAATCCATGCAGCTGAGCCGGTGGAATGAACAAGATGTGCTCACGCTGCAAGATATCTATGTCCTGCATGATGACCATGCACCGTATTCCATTCAAGATGTAGACCTGACTGTCAACGGAAAGAAAAAAATTGGAATCATTGGTACCAGTGGTTCAGGAAAATCAACGTTAACAGATGTCCTCGGCGGCTTTGTTGAACCGTCTTCAGGTCAAATCACGCTAAATGGCCAGAAGCTTGTTCATTTACAGCTGACGGCATGGCAAAAGGAAGTCGTTTATATGCCGCAGCATCCCTATTTATTTCACATGACATTAAGGGAAAATATTCGTTTTTATGAGCCAAATGCAACAGATGAAGAAGTCGAAAAAGCTGTGCAGGAGGCGGGCTTATCTCAGCTCGTAGCGGAGCTGCCAAATGGGCTGGATGAGGTCATTGGAGAACAGGGAAGAGGGCTAAGCGGCGGACAGGCGCAAAGGGTTGCGCTTGCTCGGACTGTGCTGGGACAGCGGTCGATCATGCTGTTAGATGAACCAACGGCGCATCTCGACATTGAGACAGAGTATGAATTGAAGAAAACGATGCTTCCGCTGTTTGAAGATAAACTAGTGTTTTTAGCAACACACAGGCTTCATTGGATGCCGGATATGGATGAAATCATTGTGATGGATCATGGAACCATTGCAGAAATGGGAACACATGAATCATTAATGCAAAGAAAAGGTGTGTACTATCAATTGGTACAGGAGCAAATGGGGGCGGTCACACATGGTCAGTAAAGGCTGGTTTATACCTTATATCAAGGAGAATCAAAAGCTGTTTGCCTTGGTCCTTTTTTTAGGAGCCATTGCGGTGTTCTCTGCTTCTATGCTCATGTATACATCAGGATTTCTGATTTCAAAAGCTGCCACAAGACCTGAGAATATTTTATTGATCTATGTCCCAATCGTGGCAGTACGTACCTTTGGTATTTCACGCTCAGCTGCTCGTTATGCAGAAAGGCTAGCGGGCCATCAGCTCATTTTGACGATGATTGAAAAAATGCGGGTGCGTCTGTATGACATGGCTGAACGAAGTGCCAAACAGACAAAGCTTGGTACAGGTGAAATGCTCGGACTCTTATCAGAAGATGTGGAGCGATTACAGGATGCCTATTTAAAAACAATCTTTCCATCCATTGGTGCGTTGCTTTTATATGCGGCATCGATTGGGGCACTTGGGCTTTTCTCATGGCCTTTTGCTGGATTAATGCTGCTCTATATTGCTCTTCTTGTGTTTATTTTCCCATACGTTACAGTGCTTGTGAACCGGGTGAGACAAATTCAAATGAAAAAAGACAGAAATGAATTGTACAATCTTTTAACAGATGCGGTCATGGGCGTCAGTGACTGGTTGTTTAGTGGCAGGCAGAACGATTTTGTTGATGGCTATGAACAGAAAGAAGCGCAGCTGTTAGTACTTGAAGCGACCAAACATCGGTTTATCCATCTACGTCAATTGTTTGCGCAGTTGATCATTGGAGGGGCAGTCGTGCTCGTGGTGTATTGGAGCGGCTCAGTCGTTCAGTCAGGATCTATATCACACACGCTCATTGCAGCCTTTGTGCTTGTGCTGTTTCCGTTAACAGAAGCCTTTCTTCCACTGTCAGATGCGGCAGGTGATATTCCTGGTTATCAGCATGCCGTCAGTAGATTAAATCGTTATGAAAAGCAGTCGTATGAAGGAGAAACTGAGAGGGAGTCAGTGGATCTGACAACCATTTCTCATGATGAAGCGGTCTGTTTTGATCAAGTAACCTTTGGATATGAGGCGGATCAACATGTGCTTCAAAACCTCTCGTTTTCGCTTAAGCAAGGGGAATCACTCGCTCTCTTAGGAAAAAGCGGTGCAGGAAAATCGACCATTTTAAAATTGTTAGAAGGGGCAGTCGTCCCAAATCAAGGTGTTGTCAGCATTCAGGGGAAACCGGTGCAACGCATTCAAGAGAACGTGTCCTCCTATGTGTCTGTGCTCAATCAACAGCCTTATTTATTCGATACGTCTGTTTTAAACAATATTCGCTTAGGCTCTAAAGACGCGACAGAGGAGCAGATCAAAGAAGCGGCGAGACAGGTACAGCTGCACGATTACATCGAATCTTTGCCAGAAGGCTATCACACAGGTGTACAGGAGACTGGGGTTCGTTTCTCAGGTGGAGAAAGGCAGCGTCTGGCGTTAGCTCGGATTTTGCTGCAAAACACACCGATTGTTGTATTGGATGAGCCAACTGTCGGACTTGATCCACGGACAGAGCGTGAATTGCTTGAAACGATATTCCGTGTGTTGAAAGGAAAAACAGTGATTTGGATAACCCATCACCTGACTGGCTGTGAGGCGTGTGATCGAATCATGTTTATTGAAGATGGTCACATTGAGATGCAAGGACAGCACAAGGATTTACTGAGAGAAAACCACCGTTATCAAAAGCTGTATGAGATGGATCGTCCGTGTGAATGCCACCGTAAATGGCCTTGTTGATCATAAATGGGGTCCATCTGTTTTTTATTGATTAAAGGAGCTGAAAAAAGGAGACGAGGTAATCCTGACGTCTCGTCAGGAAAAAATCGAAGTCATTAAGGTGCAAAGGCTATCCGCGTGAAGAGAAGTCAAATGCTTTTTTCAGGTACGCCTTTACACAGAATCTCAATTTCATCACATCTACTGGGACATTTGATCATGTACGATACTCATGAAAAAAGATGGGTTGTATTACACAGCTAATCTCCTCATAAAAAGGCGGATACACAAAGGTGTATCGCCTTTTTTTAATGCCTTCCGCAAAAACAGCTGTGAAAAAGATTCATAGGCCAATAGATATGGTTTGTCGTATAAATAGGGGCGTTTGTCATATAAATGAGTTGGCAATTTTTATATCTATTCAGTAGAATATGAGTATTGAAGAGAACTGCAAGCGTATACAACTTGTTCATCCAAGGCAGATTCTTCACCTTAAATAAGGAGGTCGATCTTATGCTGAGTAAAAGACTGACGCACATCTTAAGTCAGCTGATGGCGGCTGAGACTCCTCTCACAAGCGCTGCGCTTTCTGTCAGCTTACAAGTGACAAGCCGCACCATTCGTACAGACATCAAGGAATTGAATGACCGTCTTTCCCCTTATCAAGCGGCTGTATCAGCTGTTAGAGGAGCTGGCTATGAGCTCTTGATCAAAGATGAGAATGCCTTTCGCCGTTTTATGAAAGAGGAGGTGGAACAGGAGAAGCCGCTGGCTGTTCTGCCGGAGGAGCGTGTCCGATTTATTTTAAAAAGGCTACTTCTCGCAGATCCGTACGTGAAGCTAGAAGACTTACAGGAGCAGCTTTTTATTAGTAAATCAACGATGAGTAATGATATGAAGTGGGTCAAACGTAAGCTTGAGCCCTTTGATCTTAAGCTAGAATCAAAGCCGAGTAAAGGGTGCCGGATTAAAGGATCTGAGATGAAAATCCGTTATTGTATGTCAGAATATTTATTCAATGAACGCCGTTCCTATCAAACGATGCTGAATACAGCTGTCACCATTTTGCCAAAGAGTGAGCTAGAATTAATTCAGAAAACCATGATTGATTATATCAATGAGGAAAAAATGAATCTATCTGACATATGCATGAATAATTTAATTGTTCATGTCGCCATTGCCTGTAAACGAATTAGGCACGGAAACTATGTTTCTGTTCTTCCAGAGGAAATGAACGAAATCCCGCAGGCAAAGGAATACAAGGTAGCAAAAAAAATGGTTGAACGTCTTGAAGGGCTGCTTGATGTCTCCTTTCCACAAGAGGAGATCGTCTATATGGCCATTCACTTGCTAGGGACTGCCAAAATGGTGCAGTCTTTTTCTTCGAGCGGTCAAAAACAAATTGTCGATGATGACACAAGCCGACTTGTTCAGCTCATGCTGAAAGCCATTGATCAAAAATTGCAGCTAGATTTAGCTGCTGATGCGGAATTAATGCTTGGCCTCAGTCTGCACTTAAAGCCAGCCATGAACCGGTGTAAATATGGCATGAACTTACGAAATCCGATGCTCGATGAGATAAAAGCAGGGTATCCACTCGCCTTTGAAGCAGGGATTATTGCGAGCAGGGTCATTGAAGAAGAGGCAGGTCTGTCCATTCATGAGAAAGAAATCGGATATATGGCGCTCCATTTTGGTGCTGCTTTAGAGCGTAGAAAAATGGAGATTCCGCCGAAGCGCTGCCTCATTGTCTGTGCATCTGGTGCAGGGAGTGCAAGGCTATTACAGGATCGTTTGCATTCACAATTTGGGTCCAAACTGACCATTTTAGGAACAGCAGAGCTTTATTCACTTCCACATGTCTCTTTACATGCCCTGGATTTGATTATTACGACGATCCCTATTCATATGGATTTGCCGATCCCGGTCATTCAAGTGAACACCATTTTGGGAGGCGGTGACTTTTTAAAAATTGAAGAAGCCCTGACGAGTGAATCAAGAGTGACGTTGGCCTCTCAATATATGAAAAAGGAATTGGTCTTTACAAAACGCGTTTTTCAAACAAAGGAAGAGGTCATGACTTTTCTCACGCAAAAAGTCATCGGTATGGGGTTAGCACCAGTAGAGCTCACACAATCTGTGATGGAACGAGAGCAGGCTGCACCAACCTCCTTTGGGCATTATACAGCGATTCCCCACCCTATGACCCCGCTGACAGACGAGACGTTCTGGGCAATATGTACATTAGAAAAACCCATCATTTGGGGAGAGAAAAAAGTTCAATTTGTCTGCTTGCTTTGTGTTGAAAAAGAGAATGCCAAAGATTTGAAAGGAATGTACCGTCTGCTGGGAGAGCTTGTGCATAATGTGAAATTCATTCAGCATCTCATCGCCTGTGATACCTTTGAAGACATGCTAGATGTGATGTATAAAAAGGCCCCTTCGTACAAGAACTAACAGTGTGATATTAACTTTTTCCGCTTCCTTAAGGAAAAAGTATGGGTGTTTATGAAAGCGGTTTCATAATATGATGATTGTGTAAAGAAAAGCTTCACACTTCTAAAAGGGGGGGTTACACATGGACATCTTATTGGTTTGCGCAGCAGGTATGTCAACAAGCTTACTTGTCACAAAAATGGAGAAAAGTGCACAAGAACAAGGGAAAGACTATCGTATTTGGGCGGTATCTGGAGATGCTGCAAAAAGTCATATTGATCAAGCCGATGTGCTTTTATTAGGACCACAGGTTCGATATTTATTGCCACAAATGAAAAAGCTCGGAGCAGAAAAAGGAATACCAGTAGACGTCATCAATACGGTGCATTATGGCGTGTGTAATGGCGCCGAAGTTCTAAAATCTGCTGAACAGTTAGTGAACGGATAAAGGGGGCGGAAGGGATGAATGGATTCAACCGATTTCTAGAAGAGAAGGTCATGCCGTTTGCAGGAAAAATTGCCGCTCAAAGACATTTACAAGCATTGCGTGACGGAATCGTTTTAACCATGCCTCTCATTATTGTCGGTTCACTGTTTCTCATTTTAGCCAACCTTCCGATCCCAGGATACAGCGATTTTATGGCAAGTATCTTTGGAGACGAATGGGCCACGAAGCTATCCTATCCTGTGAATGCAACCTTTGACATTATGGCACTTGTTGCGACCTTTGGGATAGCCTACAGGCTTGCTGAAAAGTATGCTGTCGATGCACTATCATCTGGTGCGATCGCTGTCGCGGCTTTCCTTTTGGCGACACCATATCAAGTGCCTTTTACACCCGAAGGCTCAACAGAAGCCATCTTAGTGAATGGCGGAATTCCGGTCACACTTATGGGTAGTAAAGGGTTATTCGTTGCCATGATTATTGCCATGCTTTCAACAGAAATTTATCGCTTCATTGTGCAGCGAAATATCGTGATTAAAATGCCTGATGGTGTACCGCCAGCAGTTAGTAAATCGTTTATCGCACTTATTCCAGGTTTTGTGGTCATCACGCTGATCTGGGTCGCTAGACTTGTGATTGAGATGACACCTTTTGAGAGTATTCATAATATCATCACGGTCTTAATTGGCACACCGCTTTCTATTCTTGGGGGAAGCTTAGGGGGAAGTATCGTCGCCATAGGTGTACAAATGCTCCTCTGGGCTTGTGGTATTCACGGAGCAACGATTGTCGGAGGCGTCATGGGTCCGATTTGGCTCGGTGCGATGGATGAGAACCGTCTTGCGTTTCAAGCAGGAGAAATGCTGCCGAATATTTTCACAGCGCAGTTCTTTGAAATTTTCATCAATGTCGGCGGAAGCGGCGCGACACTTGCTTTGGTGCTGACGATGATCTTACGTTCCAGAAGTAAACAAATGAAACAGCTTGGTCGACTAGCCATTGGGCCAGCCATCTTTAACATCAACGAACCGATTATTTTTGGAATGCCGATTGTGATGAACCCAATGCTTCTTATTCCGTTTATTCTTACGCCAATCATCATGATCATCACCACATATATCGGAATGAGCACAGGACTTGTGGCAAAACCCGCAGGAATCGCTGTCCCATGGACAATGCCACCAATCATTTCAGGCTATCTCGCTACAGGCGGGAAAATCTCCGGTGCTGTCATGCAGCTGATCAACCTCGCGTTGTCATTTGCTCTATACTACCCATTCTTTAGAATGTGGGATAAGCAGAAATTGAAAGAAGAAAATGAACTGGATACAAAAGCATCAACTGACGAAAATGTCGTCAGCATGTAATAGAGGGAACAAGGGGGATGCGGCTGATGGAAATGGAACAAATTGTGTTTCAACTCATCTTGCATGGTGGAAATGGCAGAAGCTCAGCAATGGAGGCCATTACATGTGCAAAGCAAGGAAACTTTGATGAGGCGAAGCAAAAATTGCAGGAAGCACAAGACGCTTTAAATGAGGCGCATCACGCACAGACAGAGCTGATCCAAGGAGAAATCAGAGGAGAAAAGGCTGACATCAGTCTCTTAATGATTCATGCACAGGATCATCTCATGAACGCCATGACTGTCAAGGAGCTTGCAGCGGAAATTATTGAGCTCCATGAAAAAATGAAACAATTCGGAGGTGTTAATTCATGAAAGACGGAATCAAAATTGTCACAATAGGCGGTGGATCGAGCTATACGCCGGAACTGGTTGAAGGTTTTATCAAACGGTATCAAGAATTGCCTGTGAAGGAATTATGGCTTGTGGATATTGAAGCAGGGCAGGAAAAACTAAATATCGTAGGTGCTTTTGCGAAACGTATGGTCGAAAAAGCAGGTTTGCCCATTGAGGTACACCTGACCATTGACCGACGGGAAGCTCTGAAGGATGCTGACTTTGTCACGACACAATTTCGTGTAGGACTGCTGGAAGCACGAGCAAAAGATGAAAGAATACCACTCAAATATGGCGTCATTGGTCAGGAAACGAATGGGCCAGGTGGTTTATTTAAAGGTCTTCGCACCATCCCAGTCATTTTAGATATAGTGAAGGATATGGCAGAGCTTTGTCCAGAGGCTTGGCTTGTGAACTTTACAAATCCAGCGGGGATGGTCACAGAAGCTGTTTTACGCTACACGAATTTGAAGAAGGTGGTCGGTCTATGCAATGTGCCGATTGGGATCAAAATGGGGATTGCAAAGGCGCTTGATGTGGATGTTGAACGCATTGAAGTGCAGTTTGCCGGCCTCAATCACATGGTGTATGGATTAGATGTGTATTTAGACGGGGTCAGTATTATGGATCAGGTGATTGATGAATTAGGAAATCCAAATAGCCAGTGGTCCATGAAGAACATTGAGGCGAAAAACTGGGAGCCTTCTTTTGTCAAAGGCTTAGGGGTCATTCCATGTCCGTATCATCGTTACTACTACAAAACGAAAGACATGCTGGAGGAAGAGCAAAAAGCGGCCCAAGAAAAAGGAACAAGAGCAGAGGTTGTCCAGCAAGTCGAGCAAGAATTATTTGAGCTATACAAAGACCCTGATTTATCGATTAAACCGCCGCAGCTCGAAAAAAGAGGCGGGGCTTATTACAGCGATGCTGCATGTAATTTAATCAGCTCTATCTATAATGATAAGCATGACATTCAACCGGTTAATACAGTGAACAGAGGAGCGATTGCCAGCATTCCGGCTGAATCAGCGGTTGAAGTGAACTGTATCATAACGAAGGACGGCCCAAAACCAATAGCGACTGGTGATCTACCTGTGGCTGTGAGAGGGCTCGTTCAGCAAATCAAATCATTCGAACGTGTGGCAGCCGAAGCTGCTGTGACAGGAGATTACGAGACGGCTCTTGTCGCCATGACAATCAATCCACTCGTCCCTTCTGACGAAATTGCAAAGCAAATGTTAGATGAAATGCTAGAAGCGCACCGTGAGTATTTACCGCAATTCTTCAAATCAGTGAACGCATAAAACGAAATGGCCCCTTGATGGGGTCGTTTTTTATAATCTGACCATATGGAAATTTGAGAAAGAAGTGTATGATAGGATGGTTTCCAAGTTTTGGCATAGTGGTGCTGTTTTTGTAAGCCATCATCGCCACCTTTTTTCCTGAAATCTTTTATTTGATTGAAAGAAACCATGGCGTCAAAGGGAAAGGGTGGATGTATGCAGGGGGAAAATTGTGTGTGTATCGGTTTTGTTTTGGTGGACGATTTGATGGAAAGTGAGTTATCCAAATAAACCCGCAAATCTCATCACTTCTTTTTATTGATTCTCTTTCGTCGATACTTTACAAAGGTAACGGAGAAGACGATGGTTGAAATCCCGAGAAACTTAAATATAAATCGAGTGAGGAACGGTGAATCCTCGAAGCCTGTAGGCACTATGCATGATCCAATGATGACCAGTAAGTCAAAAACATAAGCATCACTCCTGAGTTTTTTTGGAATAGAAGAACATCATTTCCATTATACAGTGAGATGGAAATAAACAAAAAAAGAACCCTTCATGAAATGAAAGGTTGTTTCGCTTGTTTATGCCTGCTTGACGACCGAGTCGACTTCTACTGTCCAGCCGAAGATGTCTGGCTGTGTCCCTTTTTGGATGCCCGTAATAGCTTCGTATAATCTTTTCGATACTTCGCCTGTTTGACCATTTTGAATGACATATGGTTGATCGTGATAAATTAACTCACCGACAGGAGAAATCACGGCTGCCGTCCCTGTTCCAAAGATTTCTTCAAGTTCGCCTGATTGGTGTGCGTCAATTAATTCATCAATTGAAATTTTGCGTTCTGTCACAGGAATCTCCCAATGCTTTAACAGCTCAAGCACAGAGTTACGTGTGATGCCTTCTAAAATGCTGCCGTTCAATTCAGGCGTCACGATTTCTCCATTAATTTTAAAGAAAATATTCATGCTGCCCACTTCTTCAATGTACTTTTTCTCGACCCCATCAAGCCAAAGAACCTGTGAGAACCCTTTGGTTTCAGCGACTTGCTGTGCCTTCAGGCTCGATGCATAGTTTCCAGCTGTTTTGGCATTTCCTGTTCCACCCTTAACGGCACGGACAAACTCGTTTTCAACCGCAATTTTCACCGGATGGATGCCTTCTTTATAGTATGATCCCACTGGAGATAGGATAATGAGCAGCTTATACGTGCTTGACGGTGCAACACCTAAATATGGCTCAGTGGAAATAATGAATGGACGAATATACAAGGAAGTGCCCTCTGCATCAGGTACCCAGTC
Organism: Bacillus sp. FJAT-53060; assembly: GCF_037104745.1. Classification (NCBI taxonomy): domain Bacteria; kingdom Bacillati; phylum Bacillota; class Bacilli; order Caryophanales; family Bacillaceae; genus Bacillus; species Bacillus sp. FJAT-53060. The sequence goes on along the minus strand of NZ_JBAWSW010000008.1, from coordinate 2,121 downwards.
CTTATCAATGCGAATGAGTTCATTTAAGCCCTCTAAAACCGTTTCTGTATCAATTTGTGGAATACACAGGCGGTCATTGGATCTGTTTAGGCGTTCCATATTCTTTTCTGGACGGAATAAGAGAATTTTTTGATCCTCAGAAACATAGGCCTTCAAGCCTTCAAAAACAGACTGACCATAATGATAGACCATAGAAGCTGGATCCATTGGAATTGCCTGATAAGGGATAATTCTTGGATCATACCAGCCTTTATCAATTGAATAATCCATCACAAACATGTGATCTGTGAATATTTTTCCAAATTCAAGTTGATCAGATTGAGGTTTTGGTTTTTTTGTTGAACTAAGTTCAACGCGGATGGGTTGTTTTGGCATTGTAAATCTCCTTGCTGTTTGATTATTTGAAAATTCTAATAATATGAAATAATTATGATTCTATTCTATACCTTCACAAAATATTAGCAATAGGTTTTCTGGAATTCAGACAAGAAAAATCTGTTAAAGTGCTTTCCTCTCCTCTTCTGTTCGTTTTACTGATGTCACCCTTTTCAAAACAGAAATAAAATCCAAATGATTATTAAATGATTAATCTGACAATTTAAAACAAATGGTTTTCTTGTAAGATATTCTTTCAAACATACACCTTTAGACTATTACATTGCAAGGAATAGCGTCATTTAATTTAAACCGATAAAGTAAGAAGAGAAGCGAAGGAAGCAAGGAACAACGTACGATGTGGCAGCAAACGGAAACGACAAAAACCCTGAAACCAAGCAAAAACCTTTCAGCGTATTAAATCGGCATTTATGGCCAAAGCGGGATCAACAATTTACATGAGAGGTGGTACATACAAATTGATTATCCATCATTCAGGGACAAAAAAAGTTCCTGTTGTCTTTCAGGCTTATGAAAAAGAAAAACCCCGCTTTTTCAGCAAAATCGGGCAGGGCCATATATCATTTTGCAGCGATAGGAGGTATTGTGCTGGTGTAAAGGGTGATGACAGCAGAAATTAACGCAGATGCGCCTTATTTAATGGATGGAGTAGCTACTGCTATTATCGGTTTTTCAGTCATAGGAGCAGGAAAGCCAAATGCATTTGGCACTTTTATTGGTAATGTGCTCATCGGTATTTTGTAAATGGACTTGTGGTGATGTCTGTCCCTTATTACACAATGGATAATGTGAAAGGATCTGTGCTTGCACTTGCATTGGCGCTGACTTCTTACAACCAGCGCAACTAAGATGTATTTTTTTAAAACCATTCGAGTCCTCTCTCCGTCTACTTAACGGAAAGCAGTGTAATAGCTGTTTTCCAAAAGGAGATGACAAAGAGAAATGAATATGTCAGCAACTCATGTAGAAGATTTGAAAAGTGTCATGGAAGACTGGAAAAATGAATTATTAGTATATAAATTTGCATTAGATGAAATGGATACAAAGTTTTCGATTATTAGTCAGGAATATAACTTAATCCATGGACACAACCCAATAGAGCATACAAAATCACGAATCAAATCCTTTGAAAGCATCGTGAATAAACTAGCAAGAAAAGGGTGCGACATCACCACACAATGTGCCAAGGAGAACATTCATGATATCGCTGGTGTCCGCATCATCTGCTCTTTTATTCAAGATATCTATAATATTATCGATGTACTGAGGCAAAGAGAGGATTTAAAGATTCTTGAGGTAAAGGATTACATTCAACATCCAAAATTAAATGGCTATAAAAGCCTTCATTTAATTGTTGAAATTCCTGTCTACTTAACGAATCGTGTGGAGCATGTGAAGGTTGAGATACAGGTGCGGACCATTGCGATGGATTTTTGGGCGAGTCTTGAACATAAAATCTATTATAAACTGCAAAACGATGTCCCTCATCAGCTCACCGATGAGCTAAAGGAAGCGGCAGATATCGCCCATTACTTAGATGAAAAAATGCAAAATATTAAACGAGAAATTGATTAAAAAGATAAAAAAGAGTAGCTGTTTCGGGACTGACCCCCGTTTTTGAGACAGGGATCAAAACACCTTTATACAGCCAATTGCCGATAGTTTATCGGTGATTGGTTGTTTAGTTTTGTTTGAATACGAATGTTGTTATAATAATAAATGTAT
>NZ_JBAWSW010000007.1:0-86935 GCF_037104745.1 Bacillus sp. FJAT-53060 | reverse complement strand
TCTCAAAAAGCTAGCAAACTGGACATGGAAAGGACCATGTCCAGCGTAAGACAACTGATAAATTTTATCAAAATAAGTGAAAACCCCACTTTTACTTGAAGTAAAGGTGGGGTTTGTCTACGGTCTGGCTCATCTATAGAGATGAGTTTTTTCAATGGATGTATTTAATATTCTGCAAAAGAGTCAATGCTTTCTATAATTTCGCAAAGAAGATATTCAAAGAAGTGGTCTTTGGCGTAAATCGTATTATCCTCATATGGGGACCAATTAAGCACCGGGCACTCACCATCTTTCATTTGGTTTGCGTCTAAACACATCATATACGGAACATTGTTGACTATGATGACCGCTTCCAAAAGAAAAGGGCTGGTGTATATGTATAACCACTCAGTCAGTTTCGGTAAACGTCAAGCCGATCATCTTTAAATAAAATATTCGACTGAATCACACTGAACGCAAGATCTTGCTTAATGCTCGTTAAATAGCCGAAATTCATAAAAGCCTTAACGTTTGTGCATAGATGACCAAATATTGAATGCTTTGTTCATTCAGACGTAATCAGCTCGAATTTCTGATGATCAAAAAAGACTGCCGACCCTGAGATCTGGCAGTCTGCTTGTTAAAGGGAGACAGGAACAGTAGACAAAGAGAAAAATTCCTCATACAAGGCTTGAACGGCTTCTTTTTCTTGAGCCACTTTGACGCCAAACATCATGCTGACCTCTGAAGAGCCTTGATTGATCATTTCAATATTGACTTTGGCTTTTGACAACACCTTTGCTGCTCTTGCTGTTGTACCAACATTATGACGCATCGCTTCTCCCACGACCATAATGAGGGAGAGATTCCGCTCTAAAGCAACCTCATCTGCATCAAGCACGAGCTTCAGACGGTCTAAAAGCTCTTGTTTAATATGCTGCTCCTCAAGCTGATCCTGCCTTAAAATAATGGTCATATCATCAATGCCAGAAGGGACGTGCTCATAAGTAAGCCCATATTCCTCTAGCGTTTGCAGCACCTTACGGCCGAAGCCAACTTCTCGGTTCATCAAATACTTCCTAATATAAATGCTGCAAAATCCATTGTCTGAGGCGATCCCAACAACAGGCCCATTCGTATCATCCCGTTGATTTACGATTTTTGTCCCTTTGGCTGCTGGGTTATTGGTGTTTTTAATCTGAACAGGAATGCCTGCCCGGAAAGCTGGAATGAGCGCTTCATCATGGAACACCGAAAAACCAGCATAGGACAGTTCTCGCATTTCCCGATATGTCAGTTCAGTGATTTCCTTTGGCTCGTGAACGATTGTTGGATTGACGGCGTAGACAGCATCCACATCTGTAAAGTTTTCATACACATCAGCCTTCAGTCCGTTTGCCAAAATGGAGCCTGTAATATCTGATCCGCTTCGAGAAAAGGTGACGATATCACCCGCTACACTAAATCCAAAAAAACCAGGGAATATAATGACGCCAGAACGCTCTCTTAATTTATACAAATGATCATAGGATTCTGGGAGGACTTGCGCTTGACCAGGCTCATCGCTCACAAATAAACCAGCTTCTTTTGGATTCACATAGTGTGCTTCGACACCTTGATGGCGGAAATAGGCTGCAATCAGCTTTGCGTTATTATCTTCACCGCTTGCCTTAATGGCATCAAGATAGCGCTCAGGACGAGACAAATCAGCCTGTAATAATGCATCTAGTTCACGCCGAATGGCGTCAATAATGTCATGACCTAATCCAAGTTCATCAGCAATCGACGCATATCGTTCGATAACTGCTTCCTGTAAATCATGTGCTTCACCTAAACGTAAATATTGTTCACCGCAGCTAATTAATAGATCGGTAACCTTCGTATCCGTTGAATGCCGTTTTCCTGGTGCGGAAACAACGACTGCTTTTCGAGCTGGATCTGTTGTTACAATGTCAAATACCTTTTGCAGCTGCTTGCCAGATGCAAGAGAACTGCCACCAAATTTAACGACCTTCAATTCATACATCTCCTATAGTAAAAATTTTCTCACAAATTGAATAGTTTCTATTATCAACTCTTTCCTTCAAATTATCAAGGTTTTTCTTTATGGGGAGTACAAATGTATTTTTGGAGAGGATGATAAGATGAAGCCTATGAAAAAAGAGCTGGCAGTATGCCAAGCTCTTTCTTATGAAGATGAGGAGGAAGAAAGCTCCTCTTTCATTACTTTGTGATTACGTTTTTCATTTAAGAAAGTTGAGAGGATGAGACCAATCACTGCAATAAGACCAGCAACAAAAAATGACATATTCATCCCATGTACGGCTGATTTCATCGGATTGGCTAGTTCTGCATTTGCGGCAGAGCTGCTCATAATGGAGACAAGCACAGCCGTCCCAATAGAGCCACCCATTTGTCTCATCGTGTTATTCATCGCTGTTCCATGCGGGATGAGATGAGGGGGTAAAGAGTTAATGCCTGCTGTTGTCAGCGGCATCATGATCATCCCAACTCCGATTAAACGAACCGTATAGGCAACCGTAATCAGTGTGATCGATGAATCGAGACTTAGCATCATTAATGGCAAGGTGGTAACGGTTAAAATCGCAAATCCGCCTAATGCCAGTCCTTTTCCGCCGACCTTATCAAAAATCCGTCCGATAAGCGGTGATAGGAAGCCCATAAATAGAGCACCAGGCAATAGGATGAGCCCTGTATCAAGTGCAGACAATCCTCTGACATTCTGCGTATAGAGCGGCAGAATGGTCTCGGTTCCGATCAGTAAAGCAAAGACGAGCATACCAAGGAAGGTCGTTAAGCTAAAGATCGAAAACTTAAATACACCAAATTCAAGCATCGGTCTTTTCAAATTCGACTGACGCAGGATAAAGAAGAACAAGCTCACTGCCCCGACAATTAGCGAAATGAGGACAGTCGCACTCGTCCAGCCATATGTTCCGACACTAGAAAATCCGTACAGTAACCCACCAAATCCGAAGGAAGACAGGATGACAGATAAGACATCAATGCGTGTTTCTCTTTGCTGCGTGACATTTTTCATTAAGAAGAAAGCAAGAATAAGATCAATTATACCGATTGGCAGAACAATATAGAATAAGTACTTCCAAGTAAATGTGTCTATAATCCAGCCGCCAAGTGTTGGCCCAAGCGCTGGTGCGAATGAAATGACAAGTCCGACCATGCCCATGGCCTGGCCGCGTTTTTCTTTCGGGAAAATGGTTAAAAAAATCGTTTGCATGAGCGGCATTAAAATCCCCGCTCCTGCTGCCTGCACGATACGCGCTGCAAGTAACACCGGGAAATTCGTTGCAAATGCAGCAAGAATTGTACCAGCTGTAAAAATACTAAGAGCCGTTAAAACCAAGGTGCGGCTCGAAAATTTTTCAATTAAAAAAGCGGTAATCGGGATGAGAATCCCGTTTGTCAGCATAAAGGCTGTTGTCAGCCATTGCCCTTTGCTGACATCAATATTGAATTCCTCCATGATATGTGGGATCGCTGGAATGAGCAGCGTTTGGTTTAAAATCGCTACGAATGCCCCAACGAGAAAAATCCCAACAATCACAGATCGATTATAGGATGTATGTGTGGTTGATTGGTTCATGTTATCCCTTCTTTATCTATAAAATGATGCTTTTCAGCTGTGACGCGTTTTGAGATAAAAAGCTGTTTTTACCTAAATAATCGAGCAATGAGCTGATTAAAAAGGTTCTCGGTTGGTCCTTTGATAATTCTTGATTGAGCAGCTCAAACGCAGAGAGGAGATGATCTTTTTCTTCTCCATTTGAGAGTGAGTGAAGCTCTTGCTTCATCTTCGTTAAGTACGTGATGACCTGTTTTTCCTCATCATATTCGTCCTGTGGGGAAAACAGATAGGAATCCATCAGCTCATTTGTTAACACAGGTTCAATGGAGCAAGGCTTTGTCGATACACGGTCCATCACACCGATGATCATTTCGGCGGCATTTTCTAATTGGATGTTCTTATGCTCTATGGCCAGCATTAAGATGAATTCTCTCATTAATCCATTGAGGACAATCACGAGATCCCAGACATAAGGAGCAACCGATTCACCATACGTGCTTAAAATAATGTCTCTGTGCCGCTGCATGATAATGGAACGTGTTTCACGCAAATGCTTTTTGACAATGGGTGGATGCTGAGAAAATGCTTCGAATGACAGCATACTTAAAAATTTATGATTCTCTTTAAACTCCTCAAGCTCAAGCTTAATCTTCTTTGTGAACTTTTCCTTTTTGGATAGCCTCGTCTCTGAATGAATGATGTGAGAAATCTCCCTCATTTTCCGCTGATTATATTTAATCAGTTCTAATAGAAGCTCTTCTTTCGAATCAAACAGTTTATAAATGGACGCTTTTGATACTTTACAGGCATCGGCAATCGACTGCATGGAGACACTCATATAGCCTTTTTGTGAAAACAATTTTTTTGAAACCCGCAAAATCTCTTCTTGCTTTTCGTTCATCATCATAAGTCCTTTCCGAATCGGTAAAACCATATGGTCACAATGGAAACCAAGTAGTCACTTTTGACATGATAACAAAACCAATCGATCATTTCAATAAAACGAACTTAAAAAATACCTGTTTGTAGGCAGGTATTTGATCCTTCCATTTAGGTAGGAGATTGTATGCTGGAACAAAATACTTTTATCGTATGAATAATCCAAACCATCCAAACCATCCAAACCAAGATGACATGCCGCTGATTTCTGTGCTGCAAGCATTGGCTGATCATGTAAGGGTAGAAATTGTCCGCCTAAGAAAAGATGACATCGAGACTGTCTTTACAGGTCTTTTGTCATCCGTTTCATCAGTAGATAAAAAAATGGTAAGCCAGCGGTCTATGAAGAACAGCTGGCTATTTTATGTCCCGTAAATCGACTCATACAGCCGTTTCACAGCCGGCTGAATCTCCTCTGGACGTATGTGAGAAAAGCCAAATACGAGTGGAACAAATCCTTTTTCATGCCTTGGCGATTGGTCATCCAGGGTGAAACGGTCCATACCGTACATTTTCAGCTTTCTTTCTTTGGCACGCAGTAAGATCTCATGCTGCGTACGATCTGAGCGGAACTCTGCGATAAAATGAAGACCTGCATTTTCGCCGATAATCCGCACATTGTCACCGAAGACGGTTTCGAGTTCTCCAATGAGCTGCTTCCGTTTTTCCTCATATAAACCATTCATTCTTTTAATATGCCGCTGGTAAGCGCCGTCTTTAATAAAGTGAAGAAGGGTGTATTGGGTAATAAGATTGGCTGTTTGAATGAAAAAATGCTGTTCTTCCTTATAGCGTCTTAATAGATGCTGCGGCAGCACCATGTAGCTTATCCGCAAGCCGGGCAGCAATGATTTTGAAAAGGTCCCCATATAAATGACTTTGTCATATCGATCAAGGCTTTGCAGAGCTGGTATGCTGTCTGTCCCATACTTAAATTCACTGTCATAATCGTCCTCAATGATATAGCGATCTGGATGATCGGCCGCCCAGTTTAATAGCTGAATTCTTCGAGAAATTGGCATGATCACCCCTGTTGGGAACTGATGAGAAGGGGTAATGATCAAAACATTCGGCTGTTTATTCTGAATGTCGCTCATCCGCACACCTTTTTGGTCAATTCCAATCGTTTCAATTCGGTGATGATTATTTTTCAGCATTTGATAGAGTCGGCGATAGCCAGGGTTTTCTAACCCGTATACTTGATCAGCTGGAAGAATGCTCGATAACGAATGAATGAGTGATTGTGTGCCTGCACTTAAAATAATCTGCTCTGAGTAGCATTTGACGCCTCGTGCAAGTCCGATCATCCGGGTAATTGTTTCCCGTAATTCATAAACACCCTGTGGATGCGGGAGCTCGCTAAAGGATTCTTGGTGAAGGTCGATTGCCTTTTGTTCACATTTCAGCCAATTTTTAAATGGAAAATTTGCTGTATCGACAGAGATGTGTGAAAAGGAATACCAATCGTCTCGTACAATAGGTTCTTCCTTTAAATCCGCAGGAAGGGAGGAGGGTTTCAGCTGATCCGACTCATGAAACGTTTCTAGCGATTCTACGAAAAAGCCTTTGCGTTCCACAGAATATAAATACCCCTCTGCGAGTAATTGCTGATAAGCACCATTGACTGAATTGATACTGACTTTTAATGTATCGGCTAACTCTCGTTTAGAGGGTAATTGATCGTGTGGCTGAAGGTTTCTATTTAAAATTTCGTCTTTGATTTTCGTGTATATTTGGTGATAAATAAATCCGTTTGTCCCTGTTAGATCTAGTTGAATGGTTAGCATAATGTCATTCATCCTCTCTGATACCATTAAAAAAATGATATTGGTACTTTCTATCATACCAAAAAATATTCAGAATAATAAAAAAGATATAAAGGGGATGGATGAGAATGAGTCAAACGACAACAAACCGTTTTTCAACAGAAGAATGGCAGGAGAAAAGAGATCAATACGTTGCAAGAGGCGTCAGTAATGGCAACCGTCATCTTGCAGCGAAAGGGAAGGGAGCCGAGCTTTTCGATATTGATGGGAATCGTTTTATTGATTTTGCAGGCGCCATTGGCACGTTAAATGTAGGACATTCACATCCAAAGGTTGTGGAAGCAGTCAAAGCACAGGCAGACAGTCTGATTCACCCAGGCTTCAATGTGATGATGTATGAATCGTATATCGAATTGGCAGAAAAGCTTTGTCACTTAACACCAGGGGATCATGAAAAGAAAGCCATTTTCTTAAATTCAGGTGCAGAAGCTGTTGAAAATGCTGTGAAGATTGCACGTAAATATACGAAAAGACAGGCTGTTGTGTCCTTCACTAGAGGCTTCCATGGCAGAACGAATATGACCATGAGTATGACGAGCAAGGTCAAGCCTTATAAGTTTGGTTTTGGACCATTCGCATCAGAGGTGTATCAAGCCCCATATCCTTATTACTATCAAAAGCCAGAAGGATTAAGTGATGAAGCTTATGACGAGTACATGATTGATCAATTCAATCAATTCTTTGTGGCGACCGTTGCGCCAGAAACAGTGGCTTGTGTGGTCATGGAACCAGTCCAAGGGGAGGGCGGATTCATTGTGCCATCGAAGCGATTTGTTCAGCACGTCGCTTCATTCTGTCAGCAGCACGGTATTTTATTTGTTGCGGATGAGATTCAAACAGGCTTTGCAAGAACGGGGAAATACTTTGCGATTGAGCACTTTGATGTCGTTCCAGACTTAATCACTGTGTCAAAATCACTTGCAGCTGGCTTACCGCTAAGCGGAGTTGTTGGCAGAAAAGAATTGCTTGATGCAGCAGATCCAGGGGAGCTCGGAGGAACTTATGCAGGCAGTCCGTTAGGCTGTGTGGCAGCACTAGCTGTTCTTGATATTATTGAAACAGAACAATTGAATAAACGATCTGAACACATTGGACAAATCATTGAGGACAAAGCGAATGAATGGAGAACAAAGTACCCATTCATTGGAGAAGTCCGCCGCATAGGGGCAATGGCTGCGATTGAAATTGTCGAAGATCAAACAACGCGTACACCAGATAAGAAAACAGCCGCAGCCATTGCAGCATATGCAAATGAGCACGGGCTGCTCTTATTAACGGCAGGGATTAATGGGAATATTATTCGCTTTTTAACACCACTTGTCATCACAGATGAGCTGCTACATGAAGGACTAGGTATCATCCAAGACGCCTTCACAGCACGCTAAACAACAAAGGGGGATGGTTGTATGCAAAAACAACAAATGGCAAAAAACATGTCGCAGTCAGACGTACTGTTTTTATCGATTGGTGCAATGCTCGGCTGGGGCTGGGTTGTACTTTCTGGAGATTGGATTTTAACAGCTGGATTTTTAGGCAGCGTGATTGCCTTTGTGATAGGGGGCATTCTCGTCATCTTTATTGGACTCACATATGCCGAGCTTTCGTCTGCGATTCCTGAGACAGGAGGGGGACTCGTCTTTGTCCAGCGGGCATTTGGGATAAAATCGGCTTTTGTCTCGGCATGGGGCGTTTTGTTTGGGTATGTGTCCGTTATTACATTTGAAGCTGTCGCGCTACCGACTGTCATTGATTATGTCATTCCAACACAGCACGTTGGTTTCCTATGGAATATAGGGGGCTGGGACGTTTATTTCACTTGGGTGTTAATTGGATCTGGCGGTGCATTATTTTTAACTGCACTGAATTACATTGGTGCAAAGCCAGCTGCTATTTTTCAATCCGTATTTACAGTAGCGATTATCCTAACAGGACTTCTACTGTTAGGCGGTGCGACGTTTAACGGAGACTTATCAAACCTTGAGCCGATGTTCCAAGGCGGGGTTGGTGGTCTCATGGCAGTCTTAGTCATGATACCGTTTCTATTTGTCGGATTTGATGTCATCCCTCAAGTGGCGGCGGAAATCAATGCACCGAAGAAAATCATCGGAAGAATTCTGATTATATCCATTGTGAGTGCAGTTGTTTTCTATTTACTCATTGTCTTTGGAGTTGCAGCGAGCATGTCAAAGGGACAGCTTGAAGCCTCATCACTTGCAACTGCAGATGCAATGGTGCATCTTCTCGGCCATCAGGCATTCGGTACTGTACTCGTGATTGGCGGAGTAGCAGGAATTGTGACGAGCTGGAATGCTTTTATCATTGGTGCAAGCCGAATCCTGTACGCAATGGCGGAAAGAGGCATGATTTCAAAATGGTTTGCGTATATTCATCCAAAGTATAAAACACCGACAAATGCGATTTTGTTTCTTGGCGGATTGGCTTTTTTCGCACCGTTATTAGGTCGCCCTGCCCTTGTATGGATTGTTAATGCAGGTGGTGTGGGAATCATTGTCGGGTATTTAATAGTGTCCATCGCCTTTATGAAACTTCGTAAAACAGAACCAGAGCTTGATCGTCCATACCGCATTAAATACTGGCGGACAACAGGAGTATTTGCCATTGGACTTAGTCTCCTTTTTCTTTCATTTTATTTTCCAGGCATGCCGGCCTCTCTGTCATGGCCAGCTGAATGGATATTGCTTTTAGGTTGGGCACTCATTGGGTATATACTATATGTAATGAATTCAAGAACGAAGGAGAAGTAGAGCATGACAAACGAACTAAAAGTGTATAATCCTGCAACAGGAGAAGAAATTGCCTCGGTTGCTCAGCATACAAAAGAACAGATTGAAGATGCGATCACCCGCTCACACAAAGCATTCAAAACATGGGCAAAGACGTCTGCACATGAACGTGCGAATATCATTCGTAAGTGGTTTGATCTGGTCATTGAACATAGAGACAGACTAGCAAAGGTCATTACTGAAGAAAATGGAAAGCCGTATCAAGAAGCAATAGGGGAAATCGTCTACGCTGCTGGGTATATTGAATGGTACGCAGAGGAAGCAAAGCGCATTTACGGCCGAACCATTCCGTCTCATACGACAAATAAACGTCTTTTCGTCACAAAACAACCAGTTGGCCCAGTTGCTGCAATTACACCGTGGAATTTCCCCGCGGCAATGATTACAAGAAAGGCTGCACCAGCTCTTGCGGCAGGCTGTACGTTTATTGTGAAACCGGCTGAGGATACGCCACTGACAGCCATTGAACTAGTGAAATTAGGTCATGAAGCTGGGATTCCAGAGGATGCCTTGCAATGGGTAGTCGGTGATGGAAAAGAAGTTGGTGAAATCTTCACAGATAGTCCGTTGATTCGCAAAATGACGTTTACAGGCTCAACGCCAGTCGGAAAGCATCTCATCAAAAATAGTGCCAGCACAGTCAAACACGTATCGATGGAGCTTGGCGGTCATGCTCCGTTGATCGTAGACAAGGATGCGAACCTTGAACTGGCTGTGAAACAGGCAGTGGCATCTAAGTTCCGTAATGCAGGACAGACCTGTGTCTGTGCCAACCGCATCATTGTGCATGAAGAAATTCATGAAGCGTTTGCTCAAGCGTTCAGCAAAGAAGTAGAAAAGCTGAAAGTGGGAAATGGTTTTGAACAAGGCACTTCCATAGGACCAATTATCAATAAGCGCGGCTTTGATAAGATTGTCGATCAAATTCAAGATGCGGTCGATAAAGGGGCGAAGGTACTTGTTGGTGGAGATACACATTACGACGATGAGAAGTCCTATTATTTTGTACAGCCAACGGTTCTCACACACGTCAATCCTTCTATGAACATCATGCATGAAGAGACCTTTGGTCCAGTGGCACCGATTACGACGTTTCAAGCGTTAGACGAGGCGATTGAATTAGCCAACGATACTCCTTTTGGACTTGCAGCTTATTTCTTTACAGATAATTACCGGAATGGACTTTACATCTCAGAGAATCTTGATTACGGTATTATTGGCTGGAATGATGGGGGTCCATCGGCTGTTCAAGCACCTTTTGGCGGTATGAAGGAGAGTGGCATTGGTCGTGAAGGCGGTATCGAAGGCATCGAGCCATATTTAGAAACAAAATATGTATCCATTGGTTTAGATGGATAATGAATGATTTTAGACTGACCGAGAAACCTCGGCAGTCTTTTTTTGTGTTAGACAGTTGGAGGGAATAGTTGATCCACTGTTTCTTTCGTTTCCTTGAGGATCTCGTGGATGTCATTCTGCAGATGCTTGATTCATACTGCTGAATAAGAGCAGTTCAACTGGCTCCAACGATAAAATTAAAGACTTCTGTACAGTCGTCATGAGATGGGATGGGGTAACGAAAGTTCTAGGGGCATCGTACATGTTCATAATGACAGCTTTTTTGTCCTGGAGTAGATTCTCAATCCCTTGTTCCTTGGTCTGATAAGCAAATCCCTCCGAAAAGGACGCACTCTACATAGCCCTTTAACATGGAAATCGGAAGAATAAATGTTGGACATCCGCTTTTTGAATGAGTTTCTGTCCTGTTTGAATGGCAATCGGCACATTACCGCTTTTGATCGCTGCCTTTTCCGCAATGGAGAGCTGCAGTTGAGCAAATATGATTAGTAGTTGGTTATGTGTCTCATTATGGCATGCACCTGTATCCTATTAAATCCTATGTTGGAAATGGTAGGTTGTTAAAATAAAAAGCGATCGTCAGAAAACGATCGCTTCAGCGTGTAGACAAACCTTCTCTTTCGGTGTTAGTCCTGGCAGATTTTATTTCTTTCTGAAAGCAAGTCCAAGTGCAATGAGTGCCACGACTAGAGATGCAATGGACAGGCCAAGGGCAAGTGGTGAGGGAGAAGTAGTGTCTGTTTCAGATGCCTTTTCTTCTTTTGGTTTTTCTTGACCGTGTGAATCCGTTACGGTATTAGAAGCGACGATGTTTGTGATCGAATGCGGTTTATCAGTATCTTTATCGCCAGTCCATTCAACGACCGTTCCATCTTTATAATATTGATAAGCATCCCATGCTGCTTCGCTTGCTTTTTCAGGGTTTTTCGCTACAAAAACGAATTGTTGGAACTGTCCAGCTAGCACACCATCACCTGTTGCTTCCCAAGTGACTCTTGTGACTTTGCCATTTTTCTCTTCAGTTGTTGTTTTCCAGCCAGGTACTGGCTCGTATTGTTGGAATTCTACGCCTTTAGGCATTGTGACGACAACCTTTGTGGTCGGGCTGTCACTCTCAGAAGGTACTTTTAACGTATAGGTTTCCCAAGCGTTTGTTGCAGACGTATTAGGCTTGACTGTTACGTGTGCACTCACAGGAATCGCCAGTAAGAATGAAGCGAGAAGCATTGGTAATAAAGCTTTAACGTATTTTTTCATAAATATGATCTCCTTTTAGTTTCTTCTAATAAAAGTAGTGTTGATGTTTTCAAAAGAACCAGTTAATGCATGGATTTCAATCTTCCAAGTTCCTTTTTCATTTAATAAGAGATTTTCAGCAGAGAAGTGTCCATTTTTTAATTGTTTCAGCTGAAATTCGCTCGGTGTCTCTTCACCGAATAAGGCGACTTTATGGATCTTGGCTGTCACAGATTGAATGTCAGTGATTGTTTGCCCATTCCCCTTCGTAAATCCCACTTCGAACGTATTTTTCCCAGGGGCATTCGGGGTAATGCTCAAGGACACAATGTCACGATGCTCGACCTGATTTGCTCCAAAGAATGGTTCTGGTGCAGGGGGGGGAGGGCTCGGAATATTGGTGAATACAGCCGTTAATAACAAAATAGCGATCCCAATGATCCATTCTACCCGTAAGGAAACGTTTCGATTGTGTTTCTTTTCCCATCTTAGCATCAAATAATGGACAAGCCCAAGGAGGCCCATGATGATAAATAAACCAATCTTGATTAAAAGCGTCCGTCCGTACACTGATTGGAAAAGAGCATCAAACGATTGCAAAATAAAGATCGCATTCACAAAGCCTGAAAACATTATTAGCCCAACAGAGAGCAACGCCCACGGATGGAAGGCTGTTAGTGTCTTGCGTAAGAGCGGCTGATCTTCATTTGGCAGCTTCTTGAGCAAAAGCAGAACAATGGAGGTTAAACCCCCGACCCAAATGGATGCAGAGACGAGATGGATGAAATCAAGTGACGTTGTCAGTATTTTATTATCTGTTGCTGCTGGGTGACCGATCTGTGCTTTCAGCCAAAGGAGCACAGTGAAAATGAGCAGCGGAAACATCCATACCCGAAAAGAAGTGAAGTTCCTTTTTTTCATCGCCACAATGGTCCAGATGGTGAGAACAACAAACGATGCCATGAGCATCATCCACAAACTACCACCAGAAGTAGACAAAATGGTTTCTTTTAAAAGCGATGGTTCAAACGCCTTCCAATACGACACGTTTGCCGCTGATTTTGTTTGAATCGGCAGCTGGAGCACGAGTGCTCCGCCCATCATGATGAGTGAGAGTGTTAACAGCCACTTCATTCGTTTGGCTAATGCGGTTTTAATGGCTGCCTGAAACCAAAACAGTCCAAATAAAATAGTCCCCAAAAATAAGCTAAACGACGTATAGAGAAAGGCTTTGTCAATGGTCGAAGCCATATTAATGGATTCATTCGATTGACCTTGATCTAATTGGTCAAATCCTCCATCCGCTTTTCCAATACTAAATGGGATCATGCCAGAGACAGAGTGTCCATCCGCTGATACCGCATTCCACTGAATGGTGTAAATCCCTTTTGGTAAATCCTTTTTTAAAGCAGCTTCCATGATCTTTTGATCCTTAATGACCGTATCTCCCTTATCCACACGATCACCTTTTGCATTTAGCACCTTAATAGCATGAAAGCCGCTTTCAATTCCTTCACTAAATGTGATAGAGACTGAAGGAGGCTGCTTGTCGAGCTCTTCATTTGCCGCTGGATTTGAGCTCACCACATATGCATGAGCAAATGCTTCCTTCGGCATGAAAAAAGCGAACATCACGACAAGAATCAGCAGCCAGTTGCGATATTTCAACAATGTCAATAACCGCCTTTCTACCTATGAAAACGTCTCATGTATCAGAAAGAAAGCGGAAGTAAACTGTGAGTCACAGAAGAAACCGCTCTTCCTATTGTGCCGCCCACTTTAAAAGGTAAACGAAACAAACAGCAAGATGGTTCACTTTTTCTGTGTCATGTCTGCGCAGACGTTTCTTGAATAAATAGCTTTGATCAATATAAGCCTATTCGATTTAAGAAGAGAAAACAAGAAGCGACCATTTGAAAGTTGTGAAATTCCAATGAATTTTCTATCAAAACTACGTCAGATCAGCCTTTTTACCTGTTATTTCCTGTTTTATATCAGAGAATTCATTCATTTTTAAATTTTGTCACACACTAAGTGACAAAGTGACATTTAGTTTTAATAGAAGGGAAAGTGAAAGCGTTTTACGATAGGTATAAGGGCTTCACCAACACTTGTTCTTATATCTTTTGACCTATAAAGCCCTGAATAAAGGGAGAGAAGAAAGGGGTTTTCACAGATGCAGGAAAAAAGAGGATTCCGCGTGAAAGTACAGCGCTTTGGAAGCTATTTAAGCGGCATGATTATGCTGAATATTGGAGCATTTATCGCTTGGGGGCTTATTACAGCTTTGTTCATTCCAAGTGGTTATGTTCCAAATGAACAATTAAATACACTCGTTGAACCAATGATCAACTACTTACTGCCGCTATTAATCGGATATACAGGCGGTAAACTCGTCTATGACCATCGAGGCGGGGTCCTTGGTGCAACCGCTACGCTTGGGGTCATTGTTGGTTCTGATATTCCAATGTTTTTAGGTGCCATGATTATGGGACCACTTGGCGGTTATCTCATTAAGAAAGTAGACCAGCTATTCAAAGATCGAATCAGATCAGGTTTTGAAATGCTTATTAATAACTTCACGGCAGGTATCCTCGGTGCCATTCTTGTTGTCATTGATTTCTACGCAATCGGCCCAGTGGTACTTGGCCTTAATAAAGTCCTTGCCGCAGGTGTAGATATCATTGTCAATGCACATTTACTTCCGCTGGCCAGTATCTTCATTGAACCTGCGAAAGTATTGTTCTTAAACAATGCCATTAACCAAGGTATTTTAGGCCCTTTAGGGGTGGAGCAAGCAGCCAAAACGGGTCAGTCTGTTCTGTTCTTGCTTGAAACAAACCCAGGACCAGGTTTAGGTGTTCTTCTTGCGTGCGTATATGTTCTTTGGAAGAGGGAATGCGAAGCAATCTGCACCTGGTGCAATTGTCATTCAGTTCTTAGGGGGAATCCATGAAATTTACTTCCCGTACATCTTAATGAAGCCAAAACTCATTTTGGCTGTCATTGCAGGTGGAGCAAGTGGTGTTCTGACTTTCACTTTATTAAATGCAGGATTAAAGGCTGTCCCATCACCAGGAAGTATTATCGCGCTCATGCTAATGTCACCAAAAGGCGGCCACCTTGCCGTTCTAGCAGGTGTTGCGGTGGCAGCGGTCGTATCGTTCCTTGTCGCTTCTGTCATTTTGAAAGCGTCCAAAGCAACTGATGAGGACTTAACGGCAGCAACAGAAAAGATGCAAGACATAAAAGGGAAGAAAAGTCCAGCAGCAGCTCTAACAGCACAAAAAGAAGATGCGGAAGCGAACGAGCAAGCAGCATTTCCAAGTGATGTCAATCCAGATGACGTGAACAAAATCATCTTTGCCTGTGATGCAGGAATGGGCTCAAGTGCGATGGGCGCTTCCATCTTAAAGAACAAAGTCAAAAAGGCAGAGCTTGATATTGATGTGACAAACACATCCATCAGCAACATCCCAAATGATGCCGATGTGGTCTTTACCCATAAAGATTTAACAGACAGGGCCAAGGCAAAACTGCCGGGAGTTGTGCATATCTCAGTTGACAATTTCTTAAACAGCCCGAAATACGATGAGCTGATTAAGAAATTAAAAAAATAACATGACAAAACGGGTTGAGTTCAACTTTTCCTGATTTTCCATTCTAAAGAAGGTGTGTGATCATTCATGAAACAAGTACTTTCAAAAGACAATGTTTTTCTGAACGAACAAGCAGGTTCTAAAGAAGAAGCCATTAAAAAAGCAGGAGAAGTCCTAGTGGCGAACGGCTATGTCACGAGCGATTATGTTGACAAAATGTTTGAAAGAGAGAAAATCTCATCTACATTTATGGGCAACGGGATTGCGATTCCTCATGGGACAGAAGATGCCAAAGCAGCTGTCCTGCATTCAGGAATTTCAATCATCCAAATCCCAGATGGCGTTGAATATGGAGAAGGAAATATCGCCAAAGTCGTATTTGGAATCGCTGGGAAAAACAATGAGCATCTTGATATTCTTTCTCAAATTGCGATTGTCTGTTCAGAAGAAGAACATGTAGAACGCATCATTCATACAAAGGATCAGGATGAACTGATCGCCATCTTTAATGAGGTGAACTAACATGAAGGCACTTCATTTTGGAGCAGGGAATATTGGCAGAGGGTTTATCGGATCTTTATTAAAGACATCAGGCTTTGAGCTTGTATTTACGGATGTAAATGAAGCGGTCATCAATGAGCTGAATGAAAGAGGAGAATACACGGTTGAACTCGCAGCACCGGGGCAGAAGCAGGAAGTGGTAGGTCCTGTGTCAGCGATCAATTCGGCACAAAACCCAGCGGCATTAACAGAGGCTGTTGTCACAGCCAATTTGATTACGACAGCCGTTGGACCAGCCGTATTGAAGATCATTGCCTCATCTATTGCTAAAGGGTTAAAACAAAAAAAGTCTGACCATATCATCAACATTGTTGCCTGTGAAAACATGATTGGGGGCAGCTCTCATTTAAAAGAAGCCGTTTTTTCTCATTTGACATCAGATGAACAAGAAGCGATATCACAAACAGTTGGCTTTCCAAACGCTGCGGTTGACCGCATTGTTCCGATTCAGCACCATGAGGACATTCTCAAAGTGTCAGTTGAGCCATTTTTTGAGTGGGTCATTGATGAGACGGGCTTTATTGGAGATGGTCCTCAGATTGACGGAGCGACATTTGTACAAAATTTGACGCCATATATTGAAAGGAAGCTCTTCACTGTCAACACAGGACATGCCCTAGCGGCATACGTCGGTTATCAGCAGGGCATTCAGACGATCAAAGAAGCTGTCGACACACCAGAGATACGTCAAGTTGTCGAAGGTGCCCTTCACGAAACGGGCAGCTATTTAATTGACACATATGGCTTTCAAAAAGAAGAGCACGATGCGTATATTCAAAAAATCATCAAACGATTTGAAAATGCCTTTATTTCCGATGAAGTGACTCGTGTCGCACGTTCCCCCCTCAGAAAGCTGGGAGCAGATGACCGCTTGATCGGCCCAGCGAAGAAAATCAAACAGCCAGTTTATTTAATCAAAGGCATTGCGCAGCTTTGGCTTACGATTTTGCAGAAGACGAAGAAGCTGTTCGCATGCAAGCACTAAGGAAAGAAAAGGGCATTGAAGGTGTGCTGCAAGAGATATGTGGACTTACGCCAAAAGACGATCTCTATCAATCCATTCTGAAAGAAACAGCCCTATAATCGAAAAATCCCTTTCCATTTATGTGTAACCGGTTTTTTCTATGACTTTTTTAATACTTTCCCTCGCTTGACGATATATGAAGTAAGGGGGAATCTGAATATGAAAAAGAAAGCGTTCGTTTCAAGAAGTGTCTTTTTTCAATTAATGTCTGCCATCATCGTGATTACGATTTTAACAGGCGGACTTGTTGGAACAACAGGTTATTTGTTAGCGGAAAATATACTAATTGATGCAGGGAAAGCAGATTTAAAACACATCGTCAACGGAGCAATGGCCACACTTGAACAATTAAATGACCGTGTGGAGAAAAAAGAACTGACACTGGAACAGGCGCAGGAACAAGCCCGTATTTACTTGAGTGGGCCTAAAAATGACAAAGGGGAAGGATACCAATTTCAAAAATCAGATTTTATCTATAAAAATAAAGGCTATCTTGTCGCATATGGAGCGGATTATTCATCACAAGTACATCCTGTCAGTGACATTGGCTCTATCCCAGATAACACGACCAACCGTCAAAAAATGGTCGCTGGCGCCACAGCAAAGGGCGAGGATGCACACTATGTCACCTACATGGATAAAGACAATGCGACTGGGGAAGAAAAGCAAAAGATGGCCTACATGAGCCAGTTCACGCCATGGAATTGGAGTGTAGGGATTGCAGTATTCGAGGATGAATTTTATAAAGAACTAGAACAGATGAAGCTATATATTATCCTGATTACAGCGGGTGTCGCTTTCCTTAGCCTTGGAGTCTTTTATTTGGGCGCTCGAAGAAAAATCAGACTGCTCAAGCAAGTCACTGCTGCTTCAAAAGAAATTGCGGCTGGTAATATTGAACGTACGAGCTTAAAAGAAACAACGGATGAAATCGGACAGATGGCACAAGGCTTTAACCATATGTCTGGAGAACTCAGAGCACTTGTGAGAGGTTTACAGGAAACGAGCAGTCAACTCGTCGAATCAGCGACAGATTTATCTGCGATATCTGAAGAAACATCAGCCAGCAGTGAAGAAATTGGCCGAGCGATTGGCGATATATCGACTGGTACGCTTCATCAGGCATCAGACCTTGAGGTGGCCAATCAACAAATGACCCAGTTCAATCAATCCATTGAAAACGTCAAAGAGCAAAGCGATCAAATTAAACGAATTTCTGACCAGTCGAATCAATCATCACAGCAGGGCCAGAAAATTGTTCAGAAATTAAAACAATCAAACGAACAATCGATTCAGGCGTCTCAAGGAATTAGAACTGGGATCGAGCAGTTAAGTACAAAAGTTCAGGATATCTCTCAAATCACAGACACGATTGAAAGCATTTCAAATGAGACCAATTTACTTGCACTGAACGCAAGTATTGAAGCGGCACGCGCAGGAGAGCACGGCAAAGGCTTCTCGGTTGTGGCGAGTGAAGTACGGAATTTAGCTGAACAAACAAAGCAATCAGCGGTCCAAATTCAGCAAATGATCCAAGGCATTAAAGAAGAAACGACGGCAACAGCCGGCATGATGTCCAAAACAATGGATCGTTTTGCCGAGTTAGATGAGGCGGTTCACGCAACAGAACAAGAATTCAATACCATCTCTACATCGATTTCACAAACCATCGTTGAAACCAATGCGATGACAAAAGAGCTCAATACATTGCTGGAACAAAACGATCTCATCACAAAAGCGATGCATGGTGCAGCACATATTTCTCAAGAAAATGCCGCCGCCATCGAAGAAATCACAGCATCTACAGACGAACAAGTGACCGCCATCTCCAATGTGGCAAAAGCAGCAGAACGACTCAATGAACTAAGCATGCGGTTGAATCAGGACATTGCGCGTTATCGTCTATAAATCATTACAGGACTGGATTATGATGCAGTCCTGTTTTTCTTAAGGAGCCTTCTTAATAATGAGAAGAGTTATGACAGAAGAGATTATGGAAATCACAGTGTAGCATACTACCCAAAATAAAAAGGAAAGGTTTCCTTCTGCTAAAGTAAATAAACAAACCAAACTTAATAAGAGACAAACATGAGGAGAAACCCAGATGTTTCTAAAAATACGTGTTCCTAATACCCCTATTAGAATGGACAATATGGGCAAAACAAAAACAATTAATAAAACAATAGATCCCACTAGGTCATCCCCCTTATTACTGAATTAATTCAAGTCGTCCCGTTTCTCAATCTTTTTTTGATTGAATATCAATAGATTTTGCTAATTTTCCTTTTTTAATGTTATATAGATCTACACATCCTATCACATTTTGTTCCTTTTGAGTATGGTATTTAAAAAACGCATACATGTTATCTTTAGAGAATTGAATGTTTTGGAGATATTGTTCTTCTTTTGTTTCTTTCATATCAAAAGCTTTTATTAAGTTAAAATTTTTATCATAGATTAATACTTTACCTTCAGAGGATGGAATAGCAATATTACCATTGTGAAGGACTTCAATTTATGTTGGCATCAATATGGGGTATTCTAATGGATTTCAAAAGTGGCTCATTCCTATGTTTCCGCCGTGCCCTTTAGAAAAAATCACATCTCAAGAGAATTGTTATATTCATGAGATAAATGGAGACCTATGCTTGTCTAAGTGTGACAATTTAACATTTTATCAAGGAATAAAAAGTTAGGAGATGAATGTGTGATGACGAAAGGAATATATGAGCTTATTAGTGAAGAACAATTGCAAAAGTATGCCGAACTTGCGGTGCGAATTGGTGTAAATGTGCAAAAAAATCAATTAGTGGTTATTCATAGTGACATAAAAAACGCAACTTTTGCACGTCTTATCCAAACTGCAGCCTATGAAGCGGGGGCTTCAAATGTGGTGATGGACTGGACAGACGAACAGTCTACCCAAGCATTTTATATACATGCCACAGATGGTGCCATCGATCAATTTCCCGACTGGCAACATGCCCGTTATAAGGAGTGGGACGATGCGGGCGCTGCTTACATCCATATTATTTCTGAAAACTTCAATATCTTTAAGAATGTTTCCCCAGAAAGGATTAGTCGCTTTCAAAAGGCTTTCCGCACCAAGTTGGAGGATCATGATGCAATGATTAGGTCCCACAAGGTACGCTGGTGTCTTCTAGCTGTCCCGTCCTTCGCATGGGCCACGAAAGTATTTCCTCATGTAAGTAAAGAAGAAGCTGTGCAATTGTTATGGCAAGCTATCTTAAGTGGTGCGCGGGCAGTTGGAACAAATCCTATCAAAGACTGGGAAAAACATGACCGAGCCTTCGAGTCCCGGAAAACGTTTCTAAACGATCACCAGTTTGCCGCTCTGCATTTTACCAATAGCCGGGGAACAGATCTCGTCGTCGGCATGCCAAAGAATCATGTCTTTATCGGCGGAGGGGTCACAGATAAAAAGGGAATTTCATTTTTTCCGAACATTCCCACAGAGGAAATATTCTCTGCCCCCCATAGAAATAAGGTGAATGGAAAACTCGTAGCTACGAAACCGCTTGTCTATGGGGGAAGAGTTATCTATGATGTTTCCCTCATTTTTCAAAATGGACGGATTAAGGACTATGATGCAGCCACTGGACAGGATGCGCTCCAACATCTCATCGAAACAGACGAAGGTTCCCATTATCTAGGGGAAATTGCGTTGGTCTCTAACCATTCTCCACTTGCTCAGGCGGATATGCTTTTTTACAACACATTGTTTGATGAAAATACGGCTTGCCATATTGGCATCGGCAACGCTTCTCCTTCCAACCTACAATATGGCAGCAACCTACCTGGGGAAGCGTTGAAGGAAGCAGGACTGAATACGTCCCTCTTGTTAGTCAATGTTGCCTTTGGTACCGAAGATATGAAAGTGATAGGGATGAAAGAAGACGGAACGGAAGTTTTATTATTAAAAGATGGTGATTTCCAATTCTAATAATCTCAATTCCTTTATATATCGTGGGCTTAACTAAGGTAAGGAAAAGTATAGATGGTCAAACCCGTACCAATAAATTGTTCCTAAATAAGCAAAATAAAAGCAACCTTTCCTGATTAATTGGAAGGGTTGGTTTATCTTTATTTATGGAATCCAGGAATGAAGACCTCTGCCAAGCTTGGAAGCATGAATCTTTCTTCTTAAATAAATCCTAGTCGTGTCTAGCTTCTTGTGCCCAAGAGCACTTGAAATTTTGTAAACGTCAATTCCTTGATCACCAGATATAATTGCATAACCATGCCGTAAAGTATGTGGTGTTACACTCATTGGTATCAATGCAACTTTGTTGGCAACTAAATTAAGCAAAAGTCCTATGTTACTGTCACAAGGTAGAGTCCAAACCCCTACCTTGTCTTTAATTGTTGGAAGAGAAAAATGATCATTGAGAATTTCACCAAAATGAAGCATTATTCAATTGCTGCCAAGAATCAAAAAGGAAACGGCTTTGAATTAGTACTGAAAAAGGATCAGCATTTAAGTCAGGAAGATGTTAAAAGGTTGCTTCAGCATCTTGGAAACAGAACTAATCTTCAATTTGAGAAAAAGCTGAAGAAAGAAGAGCCGCAAAAACGTTTTGTCTTTAGGTCTTTTACTAAGCTTTACTCAAGTGGACACTCACACAGCGGATGCAAAGACAGTCAAGTACAAAACCTGTAAAGCGCTTAACAAGGTTTATAAAGGCGGCGTAGCGAAAAGCAAAAACACGAAAAACAAAGTACAAGCCATATGCATCAAAAGCAATTTACCTAAAAAAATAAACACCTTGATCGTGATAAAGACGGCATCGCTTGTGAACGCTAGGAATATGTGACAAGACCTGTAACAGGGTCTTTTTTCTATGGGATCAAACTCGTCCCTTTGTGCCATCTTCATCTTTATATTAAAATAAAGGTAGATTCAAAAAATGATACAAAGTGGGGTACTCAATTTGTCAACACAAGCTGATAAGAAAGACATCCGATTGATTGCCATTGATATGGATGGCACGCTATTAAACAGTGAACACGTCATTCCGGATGAAAATAAACAAGCCATTAAAGAAGCAGAGGCAAAAGGCGTCCATGTGGTCATTAGCACAGGACGTACGCTGATGACATGCCGAGAGCTTGTGGAGCCGCTCAAACTCTCTTCCTATCTTATTACAGCAAACGGCAGTGAAATCTGGGATTCATCGTTTCAGCTCATTGAACGAGAACTGCTGCACCCCGATCATGTCCAAATGATGTGGGAATTTAAAAATAGGTACGAAACCGATTACTGGGCTTCCACTGTGGATAAGGTGTGGAGTGGGGAATTCCCAGAACGTATTCATGACCATGAATGGTTGAAATTTGGCTTTGATATTCATGATGATGACATTCGTGAGGAAGTGCTGAATACACTGAAAACAAATGAGCATCTAGAGATTACGAATTCAAGTCCGACCAATATCGAAGTCAATGCGGCAGGCATTAACAAAGCTGCGGCTCTTGCAAAAGTAGCAGAACGCATTGGCTGTACGATGGACAACGTCATGTCACTTGGCGATAGCCTAAATGATATGGCCATGATTCAAGAAGCAGGATTAGGCATTGCGATGGGAAATGCACAAGAAGTCGTGAAAGAAGCCGCTGATTGGATTACCGCTCCTAATACAGAACACGGTGTAGCAAAAGCCATACAACATTGGGTGCTATCTCAATAAAGAAGGAATGATGAACTGGGTACATGGGGACCAGTTATTTTTTCATGATCTCGCTTGCGATCTATGTGGACTGCACATCCAACTTAGAAATGAACATGGCTGAGGCTGGGTCTGTTTATGAAAAAGCTTTGATCAGCAGCTTTTAGATAATGATGTCTTTCATAAAACATCATCATACCTATTGGAAAAGCGAGAGGACATCACCTCTCGCTTCTTTTCTTTCTCCTAGTTCTATTGTTATGTTTTCTGACAATTTTTTTAATGTCAAGTGTATTAAAAGTTGGTATAATCAATATAAGTCCGAATATTCGGACTTATTATTCCGTTTTTCGGAACAACGAGGGGGGATTCTATGTATCAAGTGGATATCAACTGTGATTTGGGAGAAAGCTTTGGTCAATACACAATCGGTGCAGATGAACAAATTCTTGAATTTGTAACTTCTGCCAACATTGCTTGCGGTTTTCATGCAGGAGATCCAATGGTGATGAGAAAGACAGTCAGAATGGCGCTGGATAAAGGGGTTCAAATTGGTGCACATCCAGGTCTCCAAGATTTAGTCGGCTTTGGAAGACGTCCTATGGCCATCTCGGCAGAGGAAGCCTATGATCTCGTCATCTATCAAATTGGTGCTCTGTCAGCCTTTCTAAAAGCAGAAGGCGGCACGATGCAGCATGTCAAACCACACGGCGCCCTGTACAACATGGCGGCTAAAAATACTGAATTATCCGAATCAATTGCAAAGGCTGTATATGATGTCGATCCAAACCTTGTGTTATTTGGGTTATCAGGCAGTGAACTCGCTTTAGCAGGTGAAAGAATAGGTCTTCAAGTGGCGCATGAAGTCTTTTCTGATCGGACGTATCAAACAGATGGAACACTGACGTCTCGCCGCGAGCCACATGCACTCATTGAAGAGGATGAAATGGTGGTCGAGCAGGTCGTTCGTATGGTTAGAGAAGGAAAGGTTCGTACAGTTCAAGGGGAAGATATTCATCTCAAAGCACATACGGTTTGCATCCACGGAGACGGCAGCCATGCGCTTCAATTTGCAAAAACCATTACAGCGAAGCTAAAAGAAGCCAATATTCATCTCAAAGCCTTTCAATAAAAAAAATCGTCATCAAAGGGGGAAACAGCATGAAAAAAGAGGAAGTCAAGAACATGAAGGCACCAAAGGGGAACCGATCCATGTTGATGGGGGCAGCCTTTTTAATGGCTACGTCAGCCATCGGACCGGGATTTTTAACACAAACGACCGTGTTCACACAGCAGCTCGCAGCTAGCTTTGGGTTTGTTATTTTGATCTCCATTTTGTTAGATATTTTTGCACAAACGAATGTATGGCGCATCATTGCCGTCTCAGAAAAACGAGGACAGGATATTGCAAATATGGTTTTTCCGGGTCTTGGTTATGTGTTAGCCTTTTTGATTGTCATTGGAGGACTTGCCTTTAATATCGGAAATATCGCTGGTGCTGGTCTCGGTTTTCAGGTGATTTTCGGCGTCGATCCAAGAATAGGGGCCGGGGTCAGTGCAGTGATTGCCATTCTTATTTTTGTCATCAAAGAGGCTGGAAAAGCGATGGATCGATTCACACAGGTGGCCGGCTTTGTGATGATTGGGCTTATGCTGTATGTGGCCATTTCAACTGCTCCACCAGTTGGAGAAGCGGCAGTGAGAACATTCGTCCCAGAGAAAATTGATATTTTATCGATTGTGACTCTTGTGGGCGGAACGGTTGGCGGCTATATCGTCTTTGCTGGTGGTCATCGTTTGCTGGATGCTGGAATCAAAGGGAAGGAGGCACTTCCACAAGTCACGAAAAGCTCCATTTTCGGTATCTTAATTACATCTGTGATGCGTGTCGCTTTATTTTTAGCGGTTCTAGGGGTTGTCTCAAAAGGCTTACAGATTGATCCATCGAATCCACCTGCTTCTGTATTTCAGCTAGCTTCAGGAAATATTGGATTTAAGATGTTCGGATTGATTATGTGGGCTGCGGCGATTACTTCTGTCATTGGAGCGGCATACACATCTGTCTCCTTCTTTAAAACCTTCTCGCCAAAAATTGAGCAAAATCAACGCGGCATTATCATCGGTTTTATTGCTCTCTCGACTATTTGTTTTATGACCATCGGAAGACCTGTGAACATATTGATATTGGTTGGAGCGATTAATGCATTGATTTTGCCGCTTGCACTTGGAACATTGCTGGTCGCAGCCTATAAAAAAGAGATTGTTGGTGATTATCGTCATCCATTCTTTTTGACAGCGTCAGGGGCGTTTGTTGTCGTCATCATGGCCGTTATGAGCGGATATACCATTTTAAATGAAATCCCGAAACTATGGAGTTGATTCAGATGAATGCATATCAAGCATGTGAGCCAGCACAGATCAGGGAATTGATCCGAAAAAAGGAGATCACAGGACCAACGGCTGCTTATGCTGAAGGATTTGCTCAAGCCAATTTAATGATTGTCAAAAAAGAACTTGCCTTCGATTTTCTTTTATTTTGTCAGCGTAATCCGGTTTCATGCCCCTTGCTTGATGTACTGGAGCCAGGTGATCCAGTGCCAAGACGGTCAGCGCTTCAAGCAGATATTAGAACGGATTTTCCGAAATACCGTATTTACCGAAAAGGGGTCCTTCAAGAAGAGGTGACAGATATCTCCCCTTATTGGGAGGGTGACATGGTCGCCTTTCTTATCGGATGCAGTTTTACTTTTGAGCATGCGCTCATGCTGAATGATATCCCTGTACGCCATATCGAAGACGGTCATAACGTACCGATGTATGAAACGAATATACCCTGTGAACAGGCAGGGGTGTTCCATGGCCCGATGGTTGTCAGCATGAGACCCATTCCGGTGCATCAAGTCACAAGAAGTGTTCAGGTGACGTCTAGATTCCCTTCCGTACATGGCGGTCCCATCCATATTGGAGACCCAGCTGTAATTGGGATTGCAGATGTGGACAAACCAGACTTTGGAGAGCCGTCTGCTATCAAAGAAGGAGAGGTCCCGGTGTTTTGGGCATGCGGTGTGACGCCGCAAGCCATTGTCATGCACACAAAACCAGACATTGCGATCACCCATGCACCTGGTCATATGTTCATCACAGACCGAAGAGATCAGCAGCTCGGTGTGCTGTAGAAAGAGAGGTGTCCTCAAGTGGCGTTTTCGACGATAAAAGATTTCATCACCTTCCACCCGCTTGGAGATGCAGCGATCGTCATCCAAGCTGGAGACGACATACGTGAAGAGATTCATGAGGGTGTTCAACAGCTGTTCGCATGTATTGAACAGCATCCATTTGACGGATATGTTGAAGCCGTTCAAGCCTTTACAAATGTGACCGTTTTTTATGAGCCGTATACGGTTCATCAATCTGCTCAGCTGGATCAACATAGCATATCTCCATATGAATGGGTCAAAGCCTATATCAAAAGGCTTCTTGAAGACAAATGGCAGGAAGGGGTTCAGGTTGAGCGCCGCATCGTCGACATTCCTGTATGTTACGGAGGAGCGTTTGGCCCTGATTTAGAAGAAGTCGCCCGCATCAATGGTTTGACACCTGAAGAAGTGGTGCGTATCCATACAGCCGGGACGTATCTTGTCTATATGATTGGATTTGCCCCAGGGTTTCCGTTTTTGGGCGGGCTTTCTGACAAGATCGCAGCACCCCGCAGGGAAACACCGAGAATGTCCATTCCAAAAGGGTCTGTAGGAATTGCGGGAAAGCAAACAGGCGTTTACCCCATTTCCACACCAGGAGGCTGGCAGCTTATTGGACAAACCCCATTGCCATTGTTTCAGCCAGATGCTGAGATACCAAGTCTACTGAAAGCAGGGGACGAGGTCAGATTTGTCCAAATGTCTGAAAAGGAATTCTTCAGCATGAAGGAGGCAAAACGTTGAGTATTCAAGTCATCAAGCCAGGGATGTTCACAACCATTCAAGATAATGGGAGAAAAGGCTACCAGAAGTATGGCGTCCTAACGAGCGGCGGCATGGATCAGCTCTCCCTCAGAATCGCCAATATTTTGACCGGAAATCAAGAAAACGAAGCTGTACTGGAAATCACCTTGATGGGGCCAGGTCCTGTGTTTAAGTGTCAGAAAGATCAGTTGATTGCAGTCACTGGCGCTGATGTGGAGATCGATATTGATGGGGACCAAGCACCTCTTTGGAAACCACTTTTCATTCGATCCGGAAGCACCATCACCTTTGGACCTTGTATGAGGGGATGCCGCTCCTATCTAGCTGTGGCAGGTGGATTCGATGTTGAGCCAGTCATGCAGAGTAAAAGCACCTATGTGAGAGCGGGGATAGGCGGGCTGAAAGGGCGTCTGCTTGAAAAAGATGACGTCCTGACCATTGGAGAGCCATCATCACTAGCGACCAGCCTGCTTCACATGCTAAAAAGTAAAGAGAAATATGCGAGATACAGCGCACCTGATTGGACAGTGAACCATACTCATTTCTTGCCGTTACGGAAATCACAAGTGATTCGGGTTTTGGCAGGCAGATATCTCTCTTATTTTCAGGAAGAATCTCAAAAAGCCTTTTTTAAGCAGCCTTACCAGGTCACGCCTCAATCAGATCGTATGGGATGTAGGTTGAAGGGAGAACCCATTCGCTTAAAGCAAAAGCTTGAATTGATTTCAGAAGCTGTTGCCTTTGGCTCTGTCCAAATCCCTCCTGACGGCCAGCCGATTATTCTGCTGGCAGATCGGCAAACAACAGGCGGATACCCTCGGATGGGTGAAGTAGCGACAGTGGATCTGCCTCTCATTGCGCAGTCAATGCCTGGTGAGAATCTGTATTTTCAGCAAATCGACCGGCAGGAAGCAGAGCAAGCACTATTTCACCAAGAGGAGGAAGTGAGGGAACTGACTGCAAGAATAAAGCTGGAAGCATTCTCGTTTAGAAAAGGTGAGGATTATGCAAAACACAAATAAAACCGTTGTGAAATCAATGGAGATTCTGCGGCTGTTTATCTCACACGAACAATTAACGTTAAATGAAATGATTGAGCTGTCCCATATGCCAAAAACATCTGTACATCGAATGGCCAGCTCATTAGCAGACATGGGTTTATTAGAAAAACACGAGTCTGGTGTTTATCGATTAGGATTGATGTTTCTTGAATACGGTCAGCTTGTAGCCGATCGCCTTGATATTCGGAGGATTGCGAGGCCGTTTATGGAAAGCTTGCGAGATGAGGTAGGAGAAGTCGTACAGCTCATCGTTCGTGAAGGAGACGAAGCCATTTACGTGGAAAAAATCGAAGGTACGCAGCCTGTTCGGCTCTATACCGCCGTTGGCAGGCGATCTCCACTATATGCAGGAGCATGTGCGAGAAGTATTCTCTCATTTTTACCAGAGAAAGAGAGACAGGCCTACATGGACTCGGTCGAGCTAGAGAAAATCGGAATTGGGACCATCACAGATAAAGCTGTCCTTCGAAACATTCTCGAAGAATCAAACAAACGGGGCTATACGTTAAGCTATTCAGAGCTTGAAAACTATACAGCCGCTATTGGAGCGCCGATTTTCAATCATCTCGGGGAAGTGGCAGCAGGAATTAGCATTGCAGGGTTTGAAGCAGGGTATCAAAAGGAACGCCTACCTTACTTAATTGAGGAAGTCAAAAAAGCTGCCGGCGGTATTTCAAGAGA
Organism: Bacillus sp. FJAT-53060; assembly: GCF_037104745.1. Classification (NCBI taxonomy): domain Bacteria; kingdom Bacillati; phylum Bacillota; class Bacilli; order Caryophanales; family Bacillaceae; genus Bacillus; species Bacillus sp. FJAT-53060. The sequence continues at coordinate 58,610 of NZ_JBAWSW010000007.1, read as the reverse complement.
ATTAGGATTTTCATCTGAACAAATAAAAAGCCAATGACCGTATAGACTGACATAGCAGAATGAGACACAATTAAAACACACTATTAGGCTGACATGGTACCATAATGTTTTTGGTGCGTGGTAGCCTAATTTTTCTTGGATACGCTCTTCATTATCATACTTGATGTAACGGTCAATTCGTTGTCTGACATCTTTTTCTGATATAGAGTTGAACTTTGTAAACATAAATTCCTCTTATTTGAATGGAATGATTCAATTACTGCGTTATCCCAGCAGTTACCTCGTCTGGACATACTTAAGGTGTTCAACCTGCCTATTCACTTTTTCCTCTTTGGATACATTGTCGGATCCCGAAGCTATATTGTTTTCCAATTGGCTGATCGAATCGATATAACCGATTTTATCGATACCACTTCATCCATGTTTTAATCTGAGACACATTCTTTATATTGTAATTATCCATAATTTGAATGGTAAACTGTCCGCTTCATTTATCTTTCACAACAGCCCTTTTTATTTAAGCTGAATATCTGTTCTTCTCCATAAAAAATACCCCCCAAATTACACTTAGTTTAAGTGTATCACTTGAAGGGTGTTTTTTTATGTCCCATTTGACTAGGTTAGTCTACATTCCCTGTAAAGATCATTGGCTTTTTGTGTATGATTGATTAGAAATTTTTACCTAAAGCTTTTGCACGTTTGATTGCATCTGCTTTAATTTGCTCTGCTTTTGCAGGCTCAGCATTGTGACCTTCAACAATAAGACCTTCGAATGAAGGAATTCCGAAGAAACTCGCAATTTTACCAAGGTAACGATGACCTGCTTCAAGTTCAGCAGCAGGACCTTCAGAGTAGTATCCGCCACGTGCTTGGATGTGTAGCGCTTTTTTGTCTGTTAATAAACCAACAGGACCTTGCTCTGTGTATTTGAATGTTTTACCAGCTACAGCAACAGAGTCGATGTATGCTTTAAGAACTGGTGGGAATGAGAAGTTCCAAAGTGGTGAAACAAAAACATATTTGTCAGCAGAAACGAATTGATCGCTTAATTCGTTTAGACGGGCAACTTTCGCTTGCTCTTCAACTGTAAGTGTATCAAAGTCAGCACCAGATTGAAGCTTGCCCCAGCCTGAGAATACATCTGCATCAATGTGAGGAATGTTTTCTTTGTACAAATCGATATGTACAACCTCGTCACTTGGATTTGCTTCCTTATAAGATTCGATAAATGCTTTGGCAGTAGCCATACTGTAAGAAACGGTTTCATCATGCGGGTGTGCAGTGATGTATAAAACTTTTGCCATAACTTATTCAATCCTTTCTGTTTAAGTGTTTTTTTAGCGTATCCTAAGAATAAACTGAATATTTATCATCTTTATTCATATTGGAATGGTATGAAAAAGATGTAACAATAACAGTTACATAAAAACTGATATTTTCATTGTAATCACAATATAGTTTGAAGTCAAGATATAAAGTCTTGAAATCAAGATAAAAAGTTTGTGAATTTTTCTGGAATGCTTTGAAGCAAGGATTTAAGCATAAAAAGCCTACACCGATCCATATCGCAAGTAAAGAGTTTGTAAATTCATCTGAACCTTTGGCTTGAAAAAAAGGTGGATGCCTTTAAGCCATCTGCTACAAGCATCTGTTCTGATTTTTCGTATATATAAGAGAAGGCAGGAGAGAGTGAGGGATAAAAGTGGGACGATCTTATGTTGCGATTGGAGATTCCTTAACGGTTGGGGTAGGGGCACGTTTATTTGGCGGAGGCTTTGCTGAGTGGTATGCGGCGATGGTTGAAAAAAAGCTGCATTCGCCTGTAAAGCTGTCTGTTTATGCGAAATCAGGGTTAACAACGGAAGAGATCTTGCAGCTTTTTCAGCGGTCTGATGTAAGACGGGCGATTGCTCATGCTGACATCATCACCATCACAGGCTGCGGGAATGATCTTGTTCAAGCTGTTCTGCAGTATGAAAAAGGTGAAGATGAAAAGAAACTGCTGCAAGCGTCCATGCATTGTCAGGCGAATTTTAGCAAGATGATTCAAGAAATCGCTCAGATCAAAAGAGGGCAGCATCAGCCTTACAGCGTGTATCTCATGAATTTATATAATCCTTTTCCTGAAATTCCAATAGCAGAGCGATGGCTGCAGCAATATAATCAACATCTTCGTTTACTTGCAGCCAATCCGCATGTAGAAGTTGTCGATGTTTACCGCATGTTTGAAGGGCATGAAAGAGAGTACTTATCGATTGATCAATTTCATCCGAACCACAAAGGATATGAAGCAATGGCAGAAGCGCTGTTTCAACAATCCGCTAAACAACTGTGATCCGGTGGGATTGCCGTTTTTTCATCCTTTTAAATGAAGGACTGTTTCGATATGATAAAAGAAACGAAGATGATGAACTGCAATTAGATGAAACCTATTTGACCTTTTACCACTCATTACATCTTCGGCCAAGATGCTCCCATTGTGTGATGCAGGGAAAAAAGACAACCGATCAACAAACGGTCATGTTTCGTAACGTTCTCTGCATGCGAGTCGCCTATTTGCAATAAACTAGGTTTAAAGCCCCAGCCTTTGCAGGTTTGCAAGTATATCATGTGATTCGATCTGTTCTGGAATACTGTGAAACGGTTGAGGAGGCCGGTTGTTTTATACAGGAAATGTCTGTCGCCTCAAATGTTCAAAATCATGCTTGCCGATCGACAAGGAGAGGCGGCTGTGATCGAAATGATTGATGGGCAAAAAATTGCAAAAGGGTTGACTAAACATCAATCTGTCAGATACCAAATGTTAATTCAGGCTTTAGAGAAACTGTTCCAGACAGAATATCCTGATGGTCTGACTGTGCACAATTATGAAGAGCTGTTTGGTACGATGCGAACTGTTCTTTTCCGACCGGAGGAAGGAACGATGGATCATTGCTTTGACTCCCCAGTATAAAATATTCAATAAAAGCAGGAGGCACATAACCTTTTCATAAACAAAGGTTCAATTTCATCAAAAGGATTATGAACCGTCATTTTGGGAAAACGTGTGATCAGGACATGGTCTTTCATTCTGTCACGGCCCGTGTGCCAAATTTAGATCAACTTAAGATTGCATCGTTTAGTGAAAGCGTTTTATATTAAATTGTGATAATAGACCTATATAAGCAGAAGGAGGCATTTCATGTACATAACGGCACGAGAACAGAAAGTCATCAAATATATGATTCAGCAAAATCGTTATGTCACCATTCGTGAGATAGCCGATTCTGTTCAGGTAAGTACAAGAACCATTCATAGAGAACTCAAATCCATTAAACCTATTTTAAAAAATTACAATCTATCACTTGATAAACAGCCGGGGAAGGGCTTGAAGGCGGTCGGTGAACAGGAAGACAAACAGCGGCTTCTGTCTCATATTTCAAATGAGGATCAAATCGAATATAGTTCTGATGAACGGAAGCTCTTAATCCTGTGTGCGTTGCTTGAAGCAAAGGAACCCGTGAAATTATATACACTTGCATCCGACTTGCAGGTCACAAATGCGACAATCAGCTACGATTTAGATGAACTGACAGAATGGATCGCTCATTACGGTTTACATCTCATCCGAAAGCGCGGGTATGGCATTGAATTAAAAGGACCGGAAGAAGCAAAACGAAAAATTGTCGGCAATCTCATTGTCGACCGGCTCGACATTCAATTATTTTTAGAAACGATTGAAATGAATATTAAACATCGAACGAAAGCGTCTGAAAAGGTGTTTGGGGTTGTCAGCAGGGGACAGCTACTCAAGGTAGAAAGGCTGCTCTTTCATTTGAAAAACCGACTGTCGCTCTCATTGTCTGATAGTGCCTATATTGCTCTTGTCGTTCACTTAACCTATGCCATCGAACGCATTCAAATTGGCGAAACCATTCGAATGGAAGAGGAAGAATTGCTTGAATTAAAGCGGACGAAAGAATTTGAATCTTCACAGCGAATCGCAAGAGCACTAGAACGCATGTTTAATGTGGAGATTCCTGAAGCAGAGGTCGGATATATGACCATCCACCTGCGCAGTGCAAACCGAAGCTTTAAGGCAGAATATCGCATTGATGAGATTGAACTGGATATAGCGCTAAGAACGAAAAAACTCATCGATTTTATTTCTAAAAAAACAGGCTACCATTTAAATGAAAATGATTCATTGTATGAGGGACTCGTGTCTCACCTCGAACCTGCCATGAACCGATTAAAGGAAAAGATGAGGATTTATAACCCGCTCAAACAACAAATCAAAAAAGACTACTTTTTGCTGTTCATGGCGATTGAAGAAGGAGTCGAGCGTTTCTGAGGATGAAATTGCCTTTATTGTGCTTCACTTTGGCTCAGTGCTTGAAATTAAAAAAGAAGAAACAAAGATTCATGCATTGGTTGTTTGCTCAAGCGGAATCGGTTCGTCCAAAATGCTCGCATCACGGTTAAAAAAAGAATTGCCAGAGATCGCTAAATTCGATCTATCTTCCTTAATGGAGCTAAAGGAAATCGACGCTACAAGCTATGACATGATTGTATCAACGGTTCCGATCCCATATGAGCATATCGATTACATTATGGTCAGTCCGCTCTTAAACGAGGATGACGCCATACTTGTAAAGTCTCATATTAAACGGAAGATTCCTTATATCATCGAGAAAAAAAGAGCAAAAGAATCTGTAAAAGAATCGGTGCAGGAAACGGTTGATATGATGGCGGTGGCAGAGCAGATAACAAATTATATGTCCGTGATTCGCAGCATCTTGTCCCATTTTACAATAGAAAAAAAGAAGACGATGGAGCAGCATGAGGAAACGATCAGAGAGCTGATGCGTCAGATTGAAAGCCAAGGATATTTAGATCGTGCAGACGATGTGGCGGCCGGTTTACTTGAGCGTGAACAGCAAGGCGGTTTAGGAATTCCGGGTACCGAGTTTGCTCTTTTTCACTTAAAGCATGAATTCATCAAGGAACCGATTTTTCATATCTATGATCTTGATGAGGCATACGAGGTGAAAAGCATGGATGGCGGGCAGCAGCTGATGTCAAGAACGCTCATGATGCTGGCACCGCTAGAACTTGGCAAGGAAGGGTCTGAAATGTTTAGTCTAATCAGTTCATCTATGATTGAAAGTGAAGAAAGCATGGCGCTTTATGGACACGGAACAAAGGAAGACATTGAGCAGAAATTAAATCAGCTTTTCTATCAATTTGTCAAAGAAGCAAAATGGTAAGAAAAAGGCCGAGAGTTTATTGATGTGTTGCCTGTCAAGTAGACAGTGGAAATAACTACTGATTCAATGCTTTATTTTCAGTTGCCATAATGAAGCCTGCAATGCTTCCAAGCCAGCCTTTTGGTCTGCTAAATTTTTTGAAAGGGTTGATAGCATATAAGAACGCTCCTTTTTGATGATCATTTAACCTATTTTTTCCATTTAGGAGCTTACACATGGATTTACGTGAATACTAAACAAACGGCATTCCGCCCCAAACACAGGATCAGCAGCCATGTAGTGAAAGAGAAATGAATCCTGCGCCGATCTTTGAGGATGAGTCGTATCAAGGGTCTGGCAAGCTAAAAAGAAAAGTAGCACTGATTACAGGTGGAGACAGCGGAATTGGACATGCCGTTTTTGTTAGCCAATTTTTATTTTACGAAGAAGGCACTTGATTACATAGCGACAAAAGGAGCCATCAACGGCAGCAGCTATAAGATCTCTTTTTATGAAAAACACATTTCTTTGTTTAATGAATGGATTGTCGTGGCAACCTAAAAATACGGATGAAATTTTGAAGGAGTGAAGGTACATGTCACAAGAAGAGTTAAAACAAAAGGTATTGAACTTATTAGATGAGCAAAAGGTCGGAACACTAGCGACCGTTGAACAGGATCAGCCGCATACCCGCTATATGACCTTTTTCCATGATGGGCTGACGCTATATACCCCAACGAGCAAAGAAACACATAAAGTAGACGAAATTGAGAAAAATCCGAATGTCCATATCTTAATTGGATATACAGGCGAAGGGTTCGGTGACACTTATGCAGAAATTACAGGCACCGCTACATTAACAGATGATCAAGAGCTGATTGACCGAATTTGGTCAGAGGATATGGAGAAATGGTTTAAAGGAAAAGACGATCCAAACCTAGTCATCCTAAAGATTGACTCAACCTCTATCCGTTATATGAATGAGGGAAGTCGTACACCAGCAGAATGATCACTTTAACGCTTGCGTAAGTTGGGGGAACGTGTTATACTTCTATATTAAGTGTTGAAATAAGCAAATAAATAAAGAAAGTAAACTTTCTTTTTTCTATGACATCATAAGAAGCAATAGAGCTTCTACTTGATAAGAACGAGACGCTGTCAAAGCAACAAACTTATTCTTTCCCTTTGCATCCGCCCCCTATAAAAGCGGAAGAATGGAAAAAAGACGTTTTGATTTACAATTCACACTGGCGCGGCTTCGGAGCCGTAAGGACGAATGAGAGGTAGGGCTTTCGTTGTCTTGTTACCAGAACTTCCATGGCGTTTACTTTCAAACGTAGGTTCACTCGGAACACATATGACACACTGATATGATCGAATCTTAATTCATAAACTCCGCAACGGAGATCAGAAATTGATTATTTATTTGCATGAAAAGAGTAAGAAGCAGGCTGCCATCTATTTGGCAGCCTTTTTATGTTCGTCAAACAATAGAATGCAGAGACTAATGATACCTAGAAAAGGGAAGAAGATACACAATATGTTATGAAAGGGGGCCGTATCATTTGTCAGCTTGTTTCTCCAATTTAAGTATGAAGGAAAAAGAACAGGAAAGACTGCAAAAACTGTGATATCTTACACCCAGATCTCACAAGCCTAGACAACATAAAAAAGCAAGCGTTTCTTGTTGGAACGCTTGCTTTTTCATATTACGCTTTCGTATCAAATTGGCGGAGCACCTTATCATAGGCGAAGTTGCCGAAAGGAATGAATGCCGCAAAAAAACCGGCGATCGACCATTTCAAATGCCAACGAACTTTAAATGTCACATATGCCAACATAAGCATATAGATGACAAACAATGCGCCATGAAGAGAGCCTACAATGGTGACTGCCATTGGAATATCTGCAAAATATTTCAGTGGCATGGCAATTAAAAGAAGGGTTAAAAGAGACATACCCTCAATAAAACCCGCCTGTCGAAGACGGCTAATACTTGTATGCATATACAAATCCTCCTGTATAAAAGCTAGTTTCTCATCTTCTAATATAAACGAAAGATCGTCTGGACATGCTAAAATCTATGAAAAATTCAAAATATGTTCAAGTAATGCTTAAAAAATAGGGAAAATGAAAATCAGTTATTTAGAGAGTACTTGCTTCAAGTGCGTCACATCATGACTGTAACAATTGCAACAAAATGGCATGGCATCGTTCATACGATGCTTTTTGGAGAGGGCATCAATATGCGGCTAGTCTGCTGTAACCTCTGGGTAGTCCTTTTAACTGTAGACATCGGCGTAGCCTATCAAACACAAGAGGTCACAAATGAAATCATCAAACGTTTAAAGAAAATAATCCGCCATTAGAACCGCATCTCCTCACGTCTGCTATAATAAAAGGATGGATAGAAGAAAGAGATGTGAAATGTAGTGTCAAAAACAGTTGTATTAGCAGAGAAACCTTCAGTAGGACGCGATCTTGCGCGCGTGCTGAAGTGTCATAAAAAAGGAAACGGCTTTTTAGAAGGAGATCAATACATTGTGACGTGGGCGCTTGGTCATTTGGTCACACTGGCTGATCCAGAAGGCTACGGAAAAGAATTTCAATCCTGGCGTTTAGAGGATTTGCCGATCATTCCAGAGCCGCTCAAGCTTGTGGTGATGAAAAAGACAAGCAAACAGTTCCAAGCGGTAAAAGCGCAGCTTGCTAGAAAAGATGTGAAAGACATTGTCATTGCAACAGATGCTGGACGTGAAGGAGAGCTTGTGGCGAGATGGATTCTTGAAAAAGCTCATGTGAAAAAGCCCCTGAAACGACTATGGATCTCCTCTGTCACTGACAAAGCGATTCAGGAAGGATTCAAACGATTAAAAGACGGTAGAGAATATGACAACCTGTATCGCTCAGCGGTCGCACGTGCAGAGGCAGACTGGGTTGTAGGGATAAACGCGACAAGAGCGTTAACAACTAAATTTAATGCACAGCTCTCCTGCGGACGGGTGCAAACCCCAACCATTGCGATGATCGCAAAGCGAGAAGAAGACATTCAGCAATTTCAGCCGAAGCCGTTCTTTGGGCTGACTGCACAAGTAGACGGACTCACCTTGACTTGGCAGTATGCAAAAACAAAGCAAAACCGCACATTCCAAGAGGATCTAATCAAGGAACGCTTGGCAAGCTGTAAAGGAAAACCTGCAGTGATTGATGCACTGAAAAAAACAGCCAAAAAAGCCTTTGCTCCAGGGCTGTATGACCTGACAGAATTGCAGCGTGATGCTCATAAACGCTACGGTTTTTCAGCGAAAGAAACACTGTCTACTCTTCAGCGGTTGTATGAGCAGCATAAGCTCGTCACTTACCCGCGTACAGATTCACGTTATATTTCAACGGATATCGTTCCCACATTAAAGGATCGACTAAAAGGAATGAACGTCAGACCATATGCGCATTATGTGAACCGTATTTTACAATCAGGTATTAAGGCACATAAATCCTTCGTCAACGATGCCAAAGTGTCAGATCACCATGCAATCATCCCAACTGAGGAAGAGCTGTATCCTGGTGCATTAAGTGATAAAGAGCGTAAATTATATGACTTGATTGCCAAACGATTTCTTGCTGTCCTCATGAAACCTTTTGAATACGAGGAAACGACTGTTATCGCCAAGATAGGCAGTGAACTGTTCACAGCAAAAGGGAAGACCGTCCAATCAACTGGCTGGAAAGCCGTATACGATGATTCCTATGAAGACGAGGAATCAGTCGAAGCAGATCAGCATCTGCCGGCACTGACAGAAGGCCAGTCTCTTGAAGTAAGACTGCTGAAAGAAACAAAAGGAGAAACGAAGCCTCCTGCTCGATTTAATGAAGCGACCCTTTTATCTGCCATGGAAAACCCTGCTGCATTTATGCAGAACGAAGAAAAGGACTTAGTGAAAACCCTTGGTGAAACGGGTGGATTAGGGACAGTGGCAACAAGAGCCGATATCATTGAAAAACTGTTTAATAGCTTCTTAATTGAGAAAAAGGGCAAAGACATCTTCATCACATCGAAAGGGAAGCAGCTATTATCCTTAGTACCTGAAGACTTAAAGTCTCCTGCCTTAACAGCGGAATGGGAACAGAAGCTTACTAAAATTGCAAAAGGTCAATTGAAAGCTTCTCAATTCATGAGTGAAATGAAGGCATATGCAAAACAAGCCGTAACTGAAATCAAGCAGACAAACCAAACATTTAAGCATGACAACATCACGGGAACCCATTGTCCTGACTGCGGAAAACTCATGCTGAAAGTGAACGGGAAAAATGGCACAATGCTCGTTTGTCAGGACCGGGAATGCGGTCATCGCAAAAATGTCGCGAAGAAAACAAATGCACGCTGCCCGAACTGTCATAAAAAGCTCGAGCTGCGAGGGGAAGGAGATGGCAAAATCTTTGCCTGTGTGTGCGGTCATAGAGAGAAGCTGTCTGTTTTTGAAAAGCGCAAAGCACAATCCAATCAAAAACGAGCTAGTAAGCACGATGTGTCTAAATATATGAAGAAACAAAAAAAAGTGGAAGAACCAATCAATAACGCACTAGCTGAACAATTAAAGAAATTAAAATTAGATCAATAGTTGTGTAAAAACCCATGCAGAATCGCATGGGTTTTTCAGTGTGTTCAAGTATGAATATGCGTGTGAAAAGACTCGTAATTTGGTATAAAATATTGATTTAAATTTAAACAGAAACGTTCTAAATCGTTGGATGCTGAGAGAACTGGGATTTACGATGAAAATGTGTTTAATGATAACCAACTGCTTTCCCTTCTCACGGGCTTCTTGTTGTGCGTCCATTACATACCGAATGCCTGATCAATAAAAAGAGAAACCACCTTTCTTATCCAGAAAAGGTGGTTTTGTTTATGATGGTGTTTTTGCAAAGGCTAAGAATAAAGGAATGCCTGTGCCGACAAGTGTAGTGGCAAAAAGGAACATACCGCAAATGAATAGGAAATGGCTGGCTGAAAAGACAAGTGCCAGAATAAGAAAAACGAAGCTGAGTCCTGCCATGCTGTATGATGGGACAAAGCGGCGTTTGTATGTGACTTTCTTTGTTAGGAATGAGAAGAAAATGCCAAATAATAAAGGGAAAATCCATAAGTAAAATAAAATAATTAGAGACATACATCATACCTCGATTTTTCCTTCTATTTTATCAGATGCTGATCACAATGGATACCATAAAGATTCACTTTGTAAAGTAATTTATGCAATCGACACAATTAAGTGGTCTGATCCATTGAATACGCTTTTTGCTTATACTCAGGCTGCAAAAGTGCATAGACACAATGATCGGTAAAATGGTCGCCTAGCCATTCACATTGTCTGAGAATGCCTTCAAGAGAAAAGGATAATCGCTCTGCGATGCGTCTGCTTTTCTGATTATCAACAGCGGCTCTTATTTCAAGGCGATGCAGTCCACACTCTTGAAATAAATAGTGAATGACCGCTTTGCACGCTTTTGTCATGATGCCTTTTCCTTGATAGCCTTCTCCGAGCCAATAGCCAATGGAAACGGTTCGGTCGACCCAATGAATCTGGTGGGTGCCAATGATACCGACGAGTTCTCCATGTGACCAAATGCCCGCTTGAAAGCCGTTGTTCTGGAAAGCTTGTTGCATTGCACCTTGAATGAACGCCATGCTGTCCTCTTCTGTTTGCGTGGTATCCACCCAAAGCATCCATTCACGTAAATGCTCTCTTGACCGCTGGATGAGCAAAAACAAACTTCTTGCGTCTCTTGGCTCAAGTAGCCGCATGGATACATCTTGGTCCTGATAAAAAAACATGTGCCCACATCCTCTCAAGGTGAATTCTACCATAATCAAATGGAAACAAAAAGACAGCCTCATCACTGTCTTTTACATAAAGGTATCCACAATTAAAAAGAGATTGAGTGCTACAACAAGAGCTGCTATCACCCAAGATATTCCTGTCACCCAGCGTGCATTCGTTAAATCGCCCATAATTCGTTTTTTGCTTGTAAACAAAATAAGCGGAATTAAAGCAAAGGCTATACCAAAGGATAATACCACTTGACTCATCACAAGCGCAGATGTCGGATTGACCCCAGATGCAATGATTGCAATAGGGGGGACGATGGTGATTAACCGGCGTACATACAATGGGATGCGATACTGAATAAATCCCTGCATAATAATATCGCCTGACAAAGTACCAACAGAAGAGCTGGAAAGTCCGGCTACAAGCAGACCTACACCAAATAAGATGGCCGACATAGGACCTGCGATTGTACCAAAATGCTGAAATGCGATGTCCAAATCTTCAACAAAGAGACCATTTTTATAAAATAAAGTAGCTGCCACAATCAACATGCTGGCATTGATGGCTCCAGCGACTAGCATGGCAATAATAATGTCTAAAAACTCAAAGCGGAAAATTTGTTTTTTCTCTTTCTCCGTTCTGCCGACGACTCTTCTTTGGGTTAAAGCTGAATGTAAATAGATCGCGTGCGGCATCACAGTGGCACCTAAAATTCCAGCTGCAAGCAGCACACTATCTGTCCCATCAAACCTTGGAATGAAAAGTCCGCCAGTGACACTTGCGATATCAGGCTTTGCGACAAAGGTTTGCACAGCGAAAGCAATCACCACAACGAACAGCATACCAGTGATACCTGCTTCTAATGCTCGATATCCGCGTCTTTGGAGTTCTAAAATCGCAAAGGATCCGATGGCTGCAATAATTGATGCTTCAAGAAGTGGGATTCGAAAGAGCAAGTACAAGCCAAGTGCAGCACCGATAAATTCAGCTAAGTCTGTGGCGATAATGACGAGCTCGCCCTGAATCCATAAACCGATGGAGACGGGCTTTGGAAACTCTTCACGTGCGATTTCAGGTAGATTTTTACTTGTTGCGATTCCAAGCTTTGCTGACAAGGACTGAATGAGCAAAGCCATTAGATTTGATATGAGAATAACCCATAAAAGCAGAAAACCATATTTTGAGCCAGCCGCAATGTTGGTAGCAAAGTTGCCTGGATCAATATATGCAATGGCTGCAATAAAAGCAGGCCCGAGAAAAGGAAGGAGCCTTCTAAACCCTTTTACCTTCCCTTCAAGTGCACGCTCAGCTGCCACTGACATGTGGGCCTGTGCCTCGATGTATTTGTTTGTCAAATGTCATCACCTAGATTCTACAAAGTTTTGCTTTGGCACAAAAAGTTCCCTCGATGCAATTTTCAATCATCATATGCCCAACTTCATGAATTGTCAACTATCTGAACTAATAGGTTTGTTTATCATATGTAAGTGGAAAAAGGTAATGTCAATCAAAACATAAAAAATACCGCCTCTTAGGCGGTGCCAGCGTGAAGACAAACCCTTACATTCATTGCAGTCCGGTGCTCACGAATGTCAAAAGTCGTTCCGATACTCCGTCTTTCCGAGACTTTAAGGATTTTCAAATGACGTCGAATAAGACAAAGAGCTGAATCTGTATAGCAACAATCAGAAATCCCTAAAAAGGGTTTTTTATTTATCTACTGATCTTCTTGAAAAGCATGCATAGGAGAAAGTTCATAACGATCCCGAAGCTCCTGGATCTGTTTGATCAAGGTGGAATCGATGGTTTTTTCGGCTTCATCATACAAAGGATCAAGGGCTTTCATCCATTTTTGCCTCTCTTCTTGTGTCAATTCGTGGATCTCAATTGGAGATTCCTGTTTAATGTCCTCCAGCTGATCTTTATTTAGCTGTTCCGCATGTTTTTCATTCCAGACCGTTGTTTCTTCCATCGCTTCAAGTAAAATTCGCTTTGTTTCAGGAGTCTGGCGATCAAAGAATGATTGATCTGTTAAGACAACATACCCTAAATACCCGTGATTACTAATCGTCATAAAGTCTTGTATATGATAGAATTTTTTTGAATAAATATTTGAAATTGTATTTTCTTCACCGTCTACTTTTTTTGTTTCCAACAGTTGAAACGTCGAATTGAATGATTCTTGATAGGGCTTTGCTCCAAGAAGTTTGAATTGTTTTTCAATCATGTCGCTTTGCATAATGCGGAGAGATTGATTTTTTAAATCGCCAGGCTGTTTAATTGGTCCTTTATTAGAGGTGAGTTGTTTAAAGCCATTTGTCCAGTAGGCCATTCCCTTTAGTCCGTCTTTTTGCAACGTACCGAACAATCTCTGTCCAATCGCACCATGTAATCCTTCTTGAACAGCTTCATAATTAGAAAAGGCAAAGGGAAGATCAAGTGCCAGCCATTCTAGAGACAGCATGCCTAGCTTAGAGGTAGACGGGGCGATAAATTGAACTTGATTCTCCTTTAGTGCATTCATCTCTTCAATATCGGAATAAAGGCTTCCGTTTGAAAAAATTTGAATGCTGATCTTTCCATCGGATTTCTCGTGCACCAGCTCAGCGAATTTCTTTGCAGCCAGTCCTTTTGGTGTATTATCGGCTACGACATGGCTAAATTTGAACACAAGCTGATCCTTCAGTCCTGTCTGTTCATCATCAAAGATCGTCGCTGTTTTTGGCATCATATGATAAAAACCAAAGTATAAAGCGGTTACAAAACCGATGATCAGCAATAGCGTATAGGCGAATAAATTCTTCATGCGTCAGATCCCCCTTCTGTCAAGCATACTTGACAGAAGAAGAATTCGTAAAGATACAGGTGAAAAAATGATAAGAAATCGCTTAAAATTACAACAATTATCTATTAGGTGGAAACTCACCATCTTGACATATTTTGTTGTCATTTTCGCCCTTTTAATCGGAGGAATTGTCCTTGTCGGGGGAATTCAACAAACGGAGGAACGAGAGCTGAGAAAAAGACTCATGAACACAGCGAGAACAGTGGCTGAGATGAATGAGGTGAAGCAGGCGTTAGCCGATCAGACAAAGGAACGTTCTCGATTACAGCATGCGATTGAAGAGATTCGTATTATTCAAGACGCTGACTATATTGTTGTCATGGATATGGATCATATGAGATTAACGCATCCAGTGAAGGAAAGAATTGGTCAGCGCTCAGAGGGGACAGATGAAGAGCCGGCTTTTGCAGAGCATATTTATTTCTCAGAAGCAGAGGGAGAGCTTGGGACAGCCATTAGAGCTTTTTATCCAGTGAAGGATGAAAAATTTAACCAAACAGGGGTTGTACTTGTCGGGAGAACGCTGCCAAGCATGGTAGATATATTAGGAGAAATGAAGCAGGATATTCTCATGCTCCTCCTGCTGACGCTCAGCTTTGGACTTGTGGGTTCATTTTTGCTTGCCCGCCATATAAAGCAGCAAATGTTTAAGCTTGAGCCGCATGAGATTGTCAGGATGCTAGAGGAACGCACCGCCACCTTTCACTCTATTAATGAAGGGGTCATCGCCATCGATAATCAGCATATGATTACAATCTTCAATGAAAAGGCGAAGCAAATTTTTGTGGTGACAGGTGATGTAGTGGGACGAAATATTTGGGATGTGTTGTCAGATACTAGACTCCCTGAAATTATTGATCGAGCAGAACCAGTCTACAATGAAGAAATTCATATGAGCGGAAAGCGGATTATGAGCAGCCGGATTCCAATTGTGATGAAAAAGAAGATCATCGGAGCAGTCGCTATTTTTCAAGACCGGACAGAGGCTGCCAAATTGGCGGAGGAACTAACTGGGGTCAAGAACTTCGTTGACGGCCTGCGGGTGCAGAATCACGAGCATATGAATAAGCTGCATACCATTGCGGGGCTGATTCAGCTTGGTAAAGCCGATCAGGCACTCGACCTTGCGTTTCAAACGACTGAAGAACAGGAACATGTCACGGACTTTCTTCACCGGGTCATTCAGCACGATGCAGTCGCAGGCCTCTTGATGAGCAAGATGAGAAGGGGCAAGGAGCTAGGCATAAAAGTGGAGGTAGATGAAAATAGCTGTCTGCGTTGCTTTCCAGAGCGTCTAGATCAGCATGATATGACGAAGCTTCTTGGTAATCTTATTGAAAATGCCTTTGCTTCGTTTGATTCTGTAGAAAGAGAAACAAAGCTGATTTCCATTAGTATTGATCAAACGGAGGATGTTCTTGCCATTTTGATTGAGGATCATGGCTTGGGAATAGAAGAGAAAATGATTCCTCATATTTTCGATAAAGGCTTCACACACGGCAAAGAAAACGGAACAGGCTATGGCCTGTATATTGTAAAAACGATTATCGACAAAGGGATGGGAAATGTAGAAGTCACATCAAGCATCGGCATTGGTACCACCTTCTCAATCGAATTCCCAATGATCATAGAGGAGAGAGACAGATGACTCAGATTAAGGTGCTATTAATTGAAGATGATCCAATGGTGCAAGAGGTCAATAAAGAGTTCATTATGAGTATTCCTGGCTTTCAAGTAGTGGCTGTAACAGGGAATGGAGAACAGGGCATCCAGCTCATCAAAGACATTCGCCCAGACCTTGTTGTACTTGATGTCTATATGCCAAAGAAAGATGGAGTCAAAACGTTGCAAGACATTAGAAAGCAAAAGATGAAGGTGGATGTGATCGTGATTTCTGCAGCGAAGGATAAAGAGACAATTGGTGTTATGCTTCAAAATGGTGCGCGAGATTATATCATCAAACCGTTCAAATTTAGACGAATGAAAGAATCTCTTGAAAGTTATAAAGCGTTTAAATCGAAAATTCGTACTGCAGCCGAATTCTCTCAGGAGATGCTGGACGATATCATAAGAAAGCCCGCCGTTAAGCAGGAAGATACGTGGCTCCCTAAGGGGCTGAATGTGCATACGATGAACGAAGTTAAAGCATATATGAGTTTACAAGAAGGAGCGCAATCCGCAGAGGAAGTAGCCAATGCACTTGGTATCGCTCGTGTCACGGCCCGCCGCTATTTAGATTTTCTTGTAAAAGAAGGCGAGTTGAAATTAGATATGCAATATGGCGGGGTAGGACGGCCTGTGAATAAATATATCAAACATTCTGACTAAGAGACCAAAAAGACCAAAATGTACGATATGTTCATAAGCTTCACAGCCTTTAATGAAATCGCTATCATTTATCTTCAGATAATAGTTAAGCGTTTACATCAAAGGGTGAGGGAGTGGATTTTTTATGAAGAGGCTTTTTAATAACCTGACATTCCAGGTGATTGCAGCGGTTATCATCGGGATCATTGTTGGGATGGTCTGGCCAAACGTCGGGAAGGAAATGAAACCGCTTGGTGACACATTTATTAATGCAGTCAAAATGGTCATTGCTCCAATTATTTTCTTAACCATTGTTCTTGGTATTGCCAAGATGGGTGATATGAAAAAGGTGGGGAAAGTTGGGGGGAAAGCATTTATTTATTTTGAAGTCGTCACAACACTTGCACTTGTCATCGGCCTTTTTGTTGTCAATATCATGAAGCCGGGAGCAGGTCTTGACTATAGTAAGCTTGAAAAAGGGGATGTCTCACAGTATATCCAAAATGGAGGACAGGGTATTGACTGGATGGAGTTTGTCACACACATTGTGCCATCTAACATGGTAGATGCCTTTGCGAAGGGCGATATTTTACAGGTCTTATTTTTCTCTATTTTATTTGGTGTTGCGCTTGCTTCACTTGGGGAGAAGGGGAAAGGAATCATCGAATGGCTTGATAAGCTATCACTTGTTTTTTTCAAAATCATTGGCTATATCATGCGTGCAGCGCCATTAGGTGCATTTGGGGCAATGGCCTATACGATCGGACACTTTGGTTTGGCTTCGATTAAACCGCTGGCGAGTCTGATGCTCTCAGTTTATTTGACCATGTTCCTGTTCATCTTCGTCGTACTGAATATCATTTGTAAAATGTATGGCTTTAGCCTGTTCGGTTATCTACGTTTTATCAAAGATGAAATTTTAATTGTTCTTGGTACAAGTTCTTCCGAATCAGTGCTGCCAAGAATGATGGATAAAATGGAACGTTATGGATGCTCTAAGTCAGTTGTGGGTCTTGTCATTCCAACAGGTTATTCCTTTAACTTAGATGGAACCTCTATATACTTATCAATGGCCGTGGTCTTCTTAGCGCAAGTGTTTGGTGTTGATTTGTCAATCGGTCAACAGATCACCATTATCCTTGTTCTTATGCTCACATCAAAGGGAGCAGCTGGGGTGACAGGAAGCGGATTTATCGTGCTGGCATCTACACTTGCTGCGCTTCAGGTGATTCCGCTTGAAGGGCTTGCACTGCTGCTAGGAGTTGACCGATTCATGAGTGAAGGAAGAGCTATTACAAATTTGATTGGAAATGGAATTGCAACAATTGTTGTAGCGAAAAGTGAAGGTGAATTTGACGAAGCAAAAAGCAAAACAGCGCTTCAGGAAATGCGGAATATCAAGCAGGCTGTATAGTATAAATAACCAAAAACCGAAACCTTATGTTCTACATGGGGTTCGGTTTTTTCTTGTGATGAAAAGAAAAAACATGAAAGCTACATAAAAATAGTACGATTCGTAAGACCTCATTGACCATTTGTTATATAATTTACAGAAAGATCCGATATAATGTATATCAGATACGATGAAAAATAGACTTTAGTCCTGGCAGGTGTGTAACGTAATGGCGGCATTTTTAAAATTGTTCGAAAAACCCGGTATTAAGCGGTTTTCAGTATTTGTAGTATTAGCCACAGTATTATATCTATTAAGAGGAATGATGAATTTAATTCTCCTGACCTTCATATTTACCTTTTTGATGAATCGGTTAGAGGGGGTTATTAGAGGCTTTTTAAATCGATTCCTTAAAATAGGACAGAAATCGGTCATTACCATTTTGTACATTCTTCTCGCTGGTGGATTGACGTTTGGCGGATTTGTTTTTGTGCCAATCATCGCCAAACAGGTGGAGCAGCTATTTCATTTAGGGAAGAAAATTGCAGATCATCCACAAGATTTACCCTTCTTTGACGTCATCACCAACGTATTCGGAGATTTCAAAATATCAGCTTTCTTTGAGAAAGGGTTTAATTTCCTCTATGCATACTTAACCGATTTCAGCACGTTCAGTATCCAGGTCATAATGTCCTTAATATTAAGCATGTTCTTCCTGTTTGAAAAGGAACGCCTCATTCAATTTATGAAAAAATTCAAAACGAGTAAAATCTCCGTGTTCTATCATGAAATTGCCTTCTTTGGACGTAAATTCTCCAGAACGTTTGGAAAGGTACTCGAAGCACAGTTTATTATTGCAACTGTTAACTGTGTGTTAACGACAATTGCTCTTGGGATTATGGGATTCCCGCAGTTATTTGGATTAGCCGTGATGGTCTTCTTGCTAGGCTTAATTCCTGTAGCAGGTGTGGTCATCTCTCTCATTCCGTTGAGCATTATTGCGTACACACTTGGAGGCGGAATATACGTTATTTATATTGTGCTAGTAATCGTGATCATCCATGCAATTGAAGCCTATTTCTTAAATCCAAAGCTCATGTCAGCTAAAACAGAACTCCCTATTTTCTTTACGTTTATTGTGCTCATTTTTTCTGAACACTATATTGGCATTTGGGGGCTCATTATTGGTATTCCAATTTTTGTGTTTATCCTAGATATTTTGGAGGTCACAAACAAGGAGGAAAGTAGTTAAAAAGTCTATTTGAACCTTTACAATTTTCAAAAAATAAGGTATAAATAGTATGAATATATCATAATAACCACACGCTTAATCCTTCTAAAGGAATGGGGGACCCACTATTTGGGGGTGAATTTTTCTATGAATAGAAAAAAGGACATCTCTTCGTCCTAACCCGTCAGCTAACCTCATCAGCGTGAAGAGAGTAAAAACGGTGGTACATGTAAGGACACGCAGGCCCACGAGAAAACTCTCCTCGTGGGTCTTTTTGACGAGGAAGGGGAGATTTTATGAAGCTGTCTACAAAAATTATTATTGCCCTTATTGTAGGTGCAATCACGGGACTTTTGCTTAACATTTTTGCTCCAAATGTATTCAAAGTGTTAGATCCTTATCTATTCACACCTCTAGGTCAAATCTTTTTAAATCTAATTAAAATGTTAGTTGTGCCAATCGTGTTCTTTTCCATCACACTTGGCGTGGCAGGGCTTGGTGATCCGAAAAAGCTTGGTCGAATCGGCGCGAAAAGCATCTTATATTTCCTACTTACAACAACGTTCGCTATTATCATTGCAATGTCTTTAGCATTATTAATTAAACCTGGTTCTTTTGGTACATTCGATACAAAGGGGGCAGAATACGAACCTCAAGAAGCACCATCTACGGTTGACACATTATTAAACATCATTCCATCAAATCCAGTCCAATCTCTAGTTGAAGGAAATATGTTACAAATTATTGTGTTCTGTGTATTCTTAGGTCTAGGTATTGCAGTATTAGGTAAAAAAACAGAGGGGTTACTAAAAATATTAAATCAAGGCAATGAACTCATGATGTACCTTGTGGGAGTTGTCATGAAATTTGCCCCATACGGAACTTTTGGCTTAATAGTAACTGCTATTGGGAGCCAAGGTCTTAATGCAATTAAAGCCATGGGACTGTACTTTTCAGTGGTTCTAGTAGCGCTATTTGTCCATTTCTTTCTCACATATGGTTCAACTTTGGCTTTATTTGCAAAACGAAATCCTTTTACATTCTTTAAAGATTTTTCACCTGCGATGGTCGTGGCATTTAGTACGTCAAGCAGTAGTGCAGTTCTTCCGGTTTCAATGGAAACAGCTCAGAAGAAGCTTAAAGTACCAGAGCCTATTTCTAGCTTTGTGCAGCCATTAGGGGCCACGATCAATATGGATGGAACGGCAATTATGCAAGGAGTCGCAACGATCTTTATTGCACAAGTATTTGGTGTTGAATTGACGCTCTTGCAAATGGTAACAGTTGTTTTAACTGCCGTATTAGCAAGTATTGGGACAGCAGGTGTGCCTGGGGTTGGTTTGATTATGCTCGCAATGGTATTGGATTCTGTGGGGCTTCCTGTTGAAGGCATTGCGCTCATCCTTGGTATAGACCGCTTATTAGATATGGCAAGAACCGTTGTCAATATTACAGGTGACGCAGCATGTGCCGTCATTGTTTCTGAGACCGAGAAGAAACATGAGAAGGACACATCATCATCACCTAACCTATCGATGTAATAGGCAAGAAGGGCTGACTAGGTCAGCCTTTTTTTCATGGAGCTCCTTGTCTTGCGTGATATACTCTTAACAGAATGAGCGGCCTTAACTGCCGTCATAGGCTTTAAATCAGAAGGAGGAATCACTTTGCAGTCTGCTGTTCTAAAAGTAGAGAAAGTCGATAAAGAAATTGGTCGGCATATGATTTTGCAAGATATTTCTATGGAAATTGGCCAAGGGGAGATTGTCGGTTTACTCGGACCGAATGGGTCGGGGAAAACTACCTTGATTAAATTAATTGTTGGCTTGATGAAAAAAAACAAAGGCCGGATCATGATCAATGGATATTCTCAAGATGATGAATGTCAAAAATCGATGGCATCTATTGGTGCTATCATAGAAAACCCTGAATTTTATTCGTATTTAACAGGATTTGAAAACCTTGAGTTGTATGCGGTCATGCATGATGGGATATCCGAGAAGCGCATTTGTGAAGTGGTGGAAAGACTTCGACTGGAGAACGCCATTCATCAGAAGGTCAAGACGTATTCATTAGGGATGAAACAAAAGCTTGGGATTGCACAAGCTATTTTACATCAACCAAACCTGCTTATATTAGATGAACCGCTAAATGGACTTGATCCCTCAGGAATGAAGGAATTTCGTGAGCATTTGCAAACGCTCGTACAAGAAGAAGGGACTTCTGTATTATTTGCCACACATCTATTGCACGAGGTAGAGGAGTTATGTGACCGCATGATCATTATTCAAAAAGGACAGATCAAAGCCGATGTAAATCTTCGGGGCATTGGTGGACAGGAGCAGGTGTTGATGAATATTCAACCTGTAGAAAAGGCAGCTTCATGGCTCGATGAACATGGATATACATATGAACAAAATGGGCAGCGTGTGATGCTTCAACTGAACAAAGACCGTGTGCCAGAGCTTAACAAACAGCTTGTGTTGGCAGGGTTTGATGTACTTGAAATGACGCCTCAAAAACGATCAATTGAAGAGGCCTTTATGAAATGGACGGAAGGCGGGACAGCAGATGCTTCAACTCATCAAGAATGAGCATAGAAAAATCATGAGACAAAAAATCACACTCATTGCACTTGGATTGATCGTTGTCTTTCAAATGACGATGGTTTTAGTGATGAAACGAGTCATATCCAATCTTGGTGGACAGGACACTGTCGCGAACTATTTTGCCTACTCCACGAATGTGGTGCTTATTTTACAAGTACTTGCTGTCGTTATTGGGGCAACACTGATCTCAACAGAGTTTCAAAAAAGAACGATTTTGTTTTTATTGATCCGGCCAAAGACAAGACTGCATATTTTCCTGTCAAAATACATAACACTTGTGCTGACAGTCACATACCTGTTTCTTTATTATTATGTGTTATCCTTTCTTTTTGGTCTTATTTTTTTTGGTACTGAATTTGATGCAGGAACTGAACGGTTATTCCTCCTTACGTTTGCAGTCATCGGATCTCAGTGGGTGGAAGTAATCATGATGGCCAGCTTTGCGTTGATGTGTTCTAGTTTGTTTAGGAACAGCATGATCGCACTCGTCACTTCATTTTTTGTGTTGTATGCGGCTAAATCGATCGTACCCATCATGTCACTCTTAGAAATTCAGTGGGGGAAAATCCTGCTTTTTGCTAATACGGATTTCTGGCAATACAGCTTCCAAGGACCGCCACCCTTTAATGGAATGAGTCCTATGTTATCTCTATTGATTGTAGGAGCACATTTTGTATTCTTTGTTGGCACTGCTTGGTTCCTTTTTTGGAAGCGTGACGTAAATGTGTGAAAATTAAGTAAAATAACAAGAAAAATTCGTGGCAACTTTGTGAAAATCAGTCTGGATATCACGATAAACGGCTGATTTTGTTTTATAATAGGAGGAGTCATGGAGGTGGCACTATCTTGAAAAATTTCATTACAGCTTTACCAATTTTGTTGCTGCTGTCGTTTTCGTTCGTGTCTTTTGCCTTCCAATTTGATCATCTTGTTTATTTCAGACTAGCGCTAGGGATCTTTTCATTAGCCGGTCTTTTCTTTCTCTATACACTTAAAAGAAATTTGAAATGGTTCATGGTCTATTTATATGTGAGCTGGATCATTCTTGCTGCGGTCACAACATTTGAGGAGCCTGTGTTTTCTCAATTTTTCTTCGGTGGTTTAACGATGACAATGGGTTATCTTACGTATATGCTCATTTACTTAGGAATGAAGCAAGACCGTGTAGCGAAATCACATTAAAACAAAAGCCGATAAAATGGAATAGCAGATTTTATCGGCTTTTCACGGTTGAGGCAGACAAATGCCTGGCTACTTTGTGTTTATGATTCACGTCCAGTAGCCGCAAGCTGCTTCTGATGCTTTTTGTCGATGGTTTCATATATACTCTCCATCATTTTAGGATCACGCAGGATCGTCTTCTTGTTTTCCTCAATCAATTGCTGGTATGTTTTGATTTTTTTTTAGACATGTGAATCATCGCTCCTTTATCAGAATGGGTATCTATAATAATTTCACTCGGATGAAATTAATAATCATTTTCAATTAGCGACTCCATTATACAAAGTCAAATGTCAGAAGTAAAGATTCGATTTAGAAAATTCAAACAACTGACATATTCACTTCCATATCGACGATAAATTCTTTCCCAGGAAATAATTCGCTGTCAATTCTTGTCGTGAAATCAGATAAAACATTCTTTTTTCGTTGAAACGTTTTGGCCTCACATATCGTCTTATGTAGAGATTTGATTATAGAGGACCTAGAAGAAGAGATGAAAAAAACACCAGCAAGAGTTTGCTGATGTCCTTCATTCAACCAATTATGAAACGTGTTTTTGAAGAAACTCTGTCACTTCTTCAGGTGATTTTGCATTCGCACTGTGTAAGTGCGCTGTTTTTTCACCATTTTTGAAAATTAACAGGCTTGGAATACCCATCACCTGATACGTTTCCGCTAATTCAGGGAAGTCATCCTTGTTTATCTCAACCCATTCATACTGAGCATAAAACTCTATAATGTCTGGAATGAACATGTCCATTCTCGTACAATCAGGACACCATGTCGCAAAGAATTTAATGAGGACTTCTTTGTCTGATTGAATGATTTCATTGAATTGTTTAGTACTTGTGATTTTTTTCAATTTGTCACAACTCCTTTTCAATGTCATTTTAATATAAAATAAAGGCAATTGACATACAAAGCTTGGGGGGCTGACAACCTTTACAAATCACTTCGATTCCATGACAACAAAAAATTAATTAGAGCATTTTCACTTGAAAGTGATAAGATAGTAAAGATGAATTTTAGTGGGGGGAGTATCCATTGAAAATAAGTTTAGGATTGGTTTACGGCGGAAAGTCAGCCGAACATAATGTATCACTGCAAACAGCCCTTGCAGTTACAAAAGCACTGAATACTGAGAAGTTTGATATACATCCAATTTATATTACAGAAGAGGGCGAATGGCTAAGAGGAGAAAAACTCACTGAACCAGTCTCAAACGTCAAAATGCTTCAATTTGAACAAAATGCAAAGACGTTTTTACCAACTTCATTAAATGAGAGCATGTTTCCACAGCCTTCATCAGCAGATGAGAAGATTGATGTCGTCTTTCCATTACTGCACGGCCCAAATGGTGAAGATGGAACAATGCAAGGATTACTTGAACTATTAAATATCCCGTATGTCGGCAACGGCGTTCTCGCTTCTGCTGCAGGTATGGATAAAGTCATGATGAAAGATGTTTTTGCTCAAGCAGGTCTTGCACAAGCAAAACACCTTTCCTTCAATAAAAAAGACTATGAGAAAACAAAAGCAGACAGCTTAGAGCAGGTGGCACAAGTACTTGGCTACCCTTGCTTTGTGAAACCTGCCAACATGGGATCAAGTGTTGGGATTACTAAATGTCGCAGCACAGAAGAGCTTCAGGCCGCATTTGATTTAGCCTTTCAATATGATCGTCGTGTTGTCGTGGAAGAAGGCGTCATTGGAAGAGAAATCGAAATTGGTGTATTAGGAAATGATGATCCGAAATGCTCTGTTGTTGGTGAAATTGCACCTAAAACAGATTTTTATGATTACAAAGCAAAATATGAAGATGGCGATACAGATTTGATCATTCCTGCGAGTGTTTCAGAGGATGAATACAAGACGATTCAAGATATGGCGATTAAAGCATTTAAAGCCATTGATGGATCTGGTCTTGTGCGTGCAGACTTTTTCCTCACAGAGGAAGGTACAGTGCTAATTAATGAAGTGAATACAATGCCTGGATTCACACCATTCAGTATGTTCCCGCTCCTTTGGAAACATACTGGTGTAGAGTATCCTGAGTTGATTGAAAAGCTGGTGTCACTTGCCGTTGAACGCCATCAAGAAAAACAAACCATTAAAACAACTTTTTAATCAGAGCAACAAGCAGACACTATCCAACAGGTAGTGTCTCTTTTCCTTCAAACGTGTAATAAGAAAGAGAGGCGAAAAATCATGATCAAACGTACAGTGAAACAAATCTCCCAAATGGCTGGTGGAACATTATCTAATCAAGCTTTTGGGGAAGAGCAGATTCACGGAGTCACCACAGATACAAGACAAGTCTCAAAAGGCGCACTGTTTATCCCGCTTATTGGAGAACATTTTAACGGTCATACATTTGCTTCAAAAGCAGTGGAGCTTGGGGCCGCAGCTGTTCTTTGGAATCAAAAAGAAACCAATCCACCCGAAGGTGTTCCAGTCATTCTTGTAGAGGATACACTGACTGCACTTCAACAACTGTCTAAATCCTACTTAATAGAGGAAAATCCTCGTGTTGTAGGTATTACAGGAAGTAATGGGAAAACAACAACGAAAGACATGATTCATTCTGTATTACAAACTGCATATCAAGCCCATAAAACAGTTGGCAATTTTAATAATCACATCGGCCTTCCTCTCACTATTCTTGCGATGCCCGAAGGAACAGAAATCGCTGTTTTGGAGATGGGCATGAGTGCAAAAGGAGAGATCGAGTTTTTATCAAATCTTGCTGAACCTAATGCAGCGGTTATCACCAATATTGGAGAATCTCATATGCAAGACCTAGGATCAAGAGAAGCCATCGCAGATGCAAAATGTGAGATCACAAAAGGGTTAAAAGAGGATGGCATCTTTTATTACTTAGGAGATGAGCCCCTGCTTCGCGAAAGAGCGAATACACTGACACACAAAGTAAAGACTTTTGGAGAAGCAGAGGACTGTGATATCAAGGTAACTCACATCAACCAGCTTGCAGAAGGAACTAAATTTCAAGTGGAAGGATATGCCCAGGCGTTTCTCATTCCTGTATTAGGGAAACATAATGTGAAGAATGCGCTTGCCGCTATTGCCATTGGCGAGCACTTTGGGCTGACTGAAAGACATATAGCCCAAGGACTGATGCAAACGAAATTGACAGGGATGCGTCTTGAGCTTTTTAAAACAGATCAAGGAATTACGGTGATAAACGATGCGTACAATGCGAGTCCTACATCCATGAAAGCGGCGATTGACCTTGTAGGGGATATGGACGGCTTTGCAAATCGTATTCTAGTACTCGGAGATATGTTGGAGATGGGTAGCGAAGAAGAAACATATCATTATGAATTAGGTCAGTACATCAAGCCTGATTTTATCGACCATGTTTTAACGTATGGACGTCTAGGTGCATTCATTGCTGAAGGAGCAAAAAAAGCATTTGGAGACGCGCGTGTGTGCTCTTATATGGACAAAGAAGACTTGAAGAAAAAACTAGCTGCAGTGGCAGAGCCTAATGATGTGGTTCTAGTCAAAGCTTCCCGTGGCATGAGATTGGAAGAAGTCATTCCTGTACTATAAAAGAGTTCGGCAAAGAAGGTGATACAGAATATGATTGGCTGTCTATGTATTCACGTTTTTATAGGTGTCCCTTATAAAGTAGAACCACTGGCGCAGTATTTAAAGGAGGACGACAGATTGGATTTTGCATTCTGTCACGCTTCCGGGTCATGGTGAGGAGCTTCAGCTAAAAGGTATCTCTATCAAGAGTGGATCTCGACAGCTAAACTAGAAATCCTTTCCCTCTATCAACATGTGACACCATTTACTTGGTCGGCTTTTCAATGGGCGGGGTGATTGCCTCTTACTTAGCTATCTTATTGCCGCCTTGTTCTTTTAAGTGCA
Source organism: Bacillus sp. FJAT-53060 (assembly GCF_037104745.1). Taxonomy (NCBI): domain Bacteria; kingdom Bacillati; phylum Bacillota; class Bacilli; order Caryophanales; family Bacillaceae; genus Bacillus; species Bacillus sp. FJAT-53060. The sequence goes on along the minus strand of NZ_JBAWSW010000007.1, from coordinate 32,051 downwards.
GCGGCCAAATATGTGAACCGAAAACAAATGATTCAAGACACAAGAGTCCTTTTTAGGCTTTGTATGATCGGTATCGTCATAAGCTATCGAGTACGCCGCTATCAGCTGCTGTCCTTGAGAAGCTTCATATACCGGTCTTAATCGTTTCAAGGTGAAAGCGATGGGATTATTCCCGCCCCTAGTGCAGAATTTATAATCCCGTCTCGTCAGAAAGAAAAGTTGTATTTGGGTGATTGTAAACATCATGTCTGTCATGAGCCCTGTGCACAGTAATTGTTTGAGAAGGTAGAACCATTTTTTTAAAAGCAATTTAGTATATAGAAAAGTAGAATGTGGTTAAACTAATATAAATCGAACCCCGCTTGTTAAAATCTGCAACAATTTTGTCGAATGAGTGACAGGCCTATGTTACAATAGGGAAGAAAAGTTGGTCGATTCGGTTGTTTCAATATGATGGTAAAACCTTTATCTCCAGTCTAATTCCAGCAATGGGGAATTATCGGAAGGATCCTTATTTCAATATCGTCAGGACGGGAATATTTTAACGAGCCATATCAAGGCGGCAGTATGAGAAGCGGGTCTTGCGAATATTGGATAACGGAAAGATCAAATGGTTAGAAAAGTGGAAATGGATGGATTGAGATTAGAGCGAAGGTGAATCTGTCATTGTGGAGCAGTAGATATATCCATTTCTGTCTTGTTGAAAAACAAATAGTGTAATGGTAAGATATAATGTAGGGTAATTCGGGCTTTGTATATAATGGACCTGTCCTTTCAGAAAAGGGCAGTTTTTAATGATCATTCACGAGATTACTGAAACAGCAATTAGAAGGAGTTTGAATAAATTGACTATAACGTTTCAAGATTTTCAATTAAGCGAAAGTCTCATGAAGTCTATTAACCGCATGGGATTTGAAGAAGCAACACCGATTCAAGCAGAAACGATTCCTCTCGGTCTTCAAAATAAAGATGTCATCGGACAAGCACAAACAGGAACAGGAAAAACCGCAGCATTTGGTATTCCTCTGGTTGAAAAAATCGACCCAGCGTCTCCTAATATCCAAGCGATTATCATTGCGCCAACAAGAGAATTAGCTATTCAAGTATCCGAAGAGCTATATAAAATCGGCCAAGACAAGCGTGCACGTGTACTTCCGATTTACGGTGGACAAGATATCTGCCGCCAAATCCGTTCGCTCAAGAAAAATCCTCATATCATCGTAGGAACTCCAGGACGTTTACTCGATCACATTAACCGTCGTACAATGCGTCTTCAAAATGTTGAAACCGTTGTGCTTGATGAAGCAGACGAAATGCTAAACATGGGTTTTATCGAAGATATTGAAGCGATCCTTTCAAATGTACCAAGTGAACACCAAACACTTTTATTCTCTGCGACAATGCCTGCACCAATTAAGCGCATTGCAGAGCGTTTCATGACAAACCCAGAACATGTAAAAGTAAAAGCGAAAGAAATGACAGTATCTAACATCCAACAGTTCTACTTGGATATCCACGAACGTAAAAAGTTTGATACATTGACACGTCTTCTTGACATTCAATCACCAGAGCTTTCAATTGTATTCGGCCGTACCAAGCGCCGTGTTGACGAATTGACAGAAGCACTTAACCTTAGAGGCTACACAGCTGAAGGAATTCATGGTGACCTGACTCAGGCGAAACGTATGGTTGCTCTTCGTAAATTCAAAGAAGGTTCTATCGATGTACTAGTGGCAACAGACGTTGCAGCACGTGGACTAGATATCTCAGGCGTTACACACGTGTATAACTTCGACGTGCCACAGGATCCAGAAAGCTACGTACATCGTATTGGACGTACAGGCCGTGCTGGACGTACAGGAATGGCAATGACATTTATCACACCACGTGAAAAAGATATGCTTCGTGCAATTGAGCAAACGACTAAACGTAAAATGGATCGTATGAAAGAGCCAACGTTAGACGAGGCAATTGAAGGACAACAGCAAGTAACGGTTGACCGTCTACGCACAATCATTAGTGAAAACAACTTAAACTTCTACATGACAGCGGCTGCTGAATTGCTAGAAGATCATGATTCTGTCACAGTGGTGGCGGCTGCCATCAAAATGATGACAAAAGAACCAGATGCAACGCCTGTTCGTTTAACAGATGAAGCACCAATGATTTCAAAACGTCATCGTAACAACCGTAGCTCTTCTAAACGTAGAGACGGCGGTGGTGGAGGTTACCGTGGAAAAGGTAAGAACAGCCGTTCATCTTACGGTGATAAAAAGCGTTCTTCAAATGACCGCAATCGTTCTTCTAACGATCGTCGTCAAAAGAAATCTTATAACAACTAACATACAAAAGCGAATCCTTTGCAGGGTTCGCTTTTTTAACAGGTTTATCTAACAGGTTTATTGAAACTTTTTAGGCTTTGTTTCGTAATATATTGATAGAAAAGTAAGAGAATGGGGGAAGAATGTGAGAAAACAGCCGCAACGTCAAATTAGTTTAAATGGATTAAAGGTATGGCGCCTTCAAAATGGAATTATCTCATTGATATTCTTACTCATCATGATTGGGGTGTTTTTTGCTAGTTATTATTTCCACTGGCCATATTGGATTGGTGTCATCCTTATTGGAGTGTGGATATTACAGGTCATTTTCGGAATCTGGATCATACCGAAAATTCGTCATCACATCTGGCGCTATGAAGTATTCGAAAATGAAATTGAAATACAGCATGGGCTGATTCGTGTCACACGTGTGATTGTGCCAATGGTTCGTGTCCAGCACGTCGATACATCGCAAGGACCGCTTTTAAGACGCTACCGTTTGGCATCTGTTCAAATCTCTACTGCTGCTACAGTTCACGATATTCCAGCACTAGAATTAGAAGAGGCAGATGAGCTTTGTGATTACATATCTCGTTTAGCAAGGGTGACTGAAGATGATGTCTGAACCAAAACGTGTACATCCTATCTCGATGTTCATTGATTTTATATCAGATGCCGTATCCATGATCAAAAACTTCATTATCCCTTTTTTCGTGCTTATTTTTGTAAACTCGAATTCGAGTATTCGCTTTTATGCATTTATCATTCTTGGTGCGCTCCTTTTATGGAGAGCTGTTTTAACCCTTTTAGAGTGGAGACGATTTACTTACCGAATGGAAGACGATGAATTTCGAGTGGAATCAGGTGTTATCACGAAAAAGAAAAAATATATATCGTTAGAACGAATTCAAACGGTCAATACAAGTGAAGGCATCTTTCAGCGGATTTTCGGTTTAATGCGAGTTCAAATTGAAACGGCAGGCGGGACGGATGGTCCAGAAGTGAGCCTGACGGCGATTACAAAAGCGGAAGCAGAACAATTGAAAGAGTCGATTTTTAACCGGAAGAAAAGCTTGCAGCAAGAAGGAGAGGCAGCAGATGAAAATAGTGATGTACCGCATGATCATCTGACTTCGCATAAACCTGTGGAGGGAGAAGTGAATGTTTCCTATCTTATGGGTGTGCCAGAGCTTCTTTTGGCGGCTACGACTTCCAGCGGAATCGGTGTGATTATTTCGGGTTGTCTCGCTATCTACACACAAATAGATGAACTTCTTCCTTTGGACGGGTTCGCGAAGCAATTCTCCTTTTTAAGTCATGCGAGTATTGAAATTTACGCCATTCTCATTTTTCTGGTGGTATTGATTGCGTGGCTACTCAGTATTGGGTTGACAGCGCTCCAATATGCGAATTTTGCTGCAAAACGAAAAGGGAATGACATCATCATTACAAGAGGACTCATTGAGAGGCATCAAATGACCATTCCGCTTGGGAGAATTCAAGCAGTGAAAATCAAAGAAAACATTCTCCGTGAACCTTTTGGTTTTGCGACGGTGATGCTTGTTAGTGCAGGAGGCTCTATTACAGATAAAGAAACCTCTTCTGTCTTATTTCCACTGATACGGAAGAAAAACATCAATGAATTGTTATCTCAATTTACAGATCAATATCATCTAAAACCAGAAGCAGAGCTGAAAAAGGTCCCCAAGCGTTCGCTCAAACGCTACCTGATCTCATATGGATTTGTTCCATTACTCGTAGGTGTGATTCTGTCAGTACGCTTTCCGCCATGGGGTTATTTGGCGCTGATTCCATTACCATTTGCCTTGTTCTTTGGGTATTTAGCCTATAAGCAATCAGGGTATGTGATCAAAGATCAATTGATTCAGTTAACGACAAGAGGCATCGGCAAAACCACCGGAATTGTATTGAGAAAACGAATGCAAAACTATACGATAACCCAATCTTACTTCCAGAAGAAAGGCCGAGTGGCGAGTATTCACACCTTTGTGAAATCCTCTGCACTGCTTGATTCCTTTGGTGTACATCATCTTGAAGAAGAAGATGCTGCACGTATATTTGATTGGTATTCCTATGAAACAAACAAATCTTCTTAAAACGAAAAAATGTCGATCAGCTTCCCATCAAAAGGAGTGATCGACATTTTTATGAGATTAATAGCGTCTCTTTTTGGAATGGAAGAATAGGGTGATTGGGGCTAGAATCATGCCGCCAATTAATCCAAATAAGTGAGCCATGATGTTAATGTTCGAATTGACGAACGTCATGATGACAGAGACACCTAGAATCGTTAAGATGACCTGAGAATTGCCGCGGTCCATCATGTGAGGTTTAAACAGGACAAGATACAGATAAACGCCAAACAAACCAAATATGGCGCCAGAAGCTCCGACATGTACATATTCTAAAGGCTCAACCCAATAGGTTCCGAGATTACCAATGAACCCTGCACCAAGATAAATAATCAGAAACCGAACCTTACCAACCAAATATTCAAGTGCTGGAGCAAATAGGAACAGTGACATTGAATTGAACAAAATGTGCGTCAGACTCCCGTGGAGAAAAATAGGGGTAATGAGCCGCCACCATTCTCCTTCTGCTACACCATAATTGAAACCGACAAGATGGTCTTGCCCAAGCTGTATAATAGGAATAGGTATAGCAAATAAAAGCCAAGAGCCTATTTGCAATACAAGGATCGCTGTTACGATTGGATACGATCTAATAAATTGTTGAAAGCTCTCCGTTCGAATAAACATAACAAACCCCTTTTGACTAGATAATGGTAAGTTTATAGTAACACGTTTATGAAGCGAACATCCAAAATAGTACGAGTATCATAGGAGGTACCTCATGATCATAGGAATTGGCATTGATATTGTAGAGATCGACCGGCTGTCACGAGTGCTCAGTAGAAAGTCTCGTTTCCAGAACGAATTCTGACTTTAAGTGAACAGGATGTGTTTCGCAAACTAAGTGAAAAGAGAAGTTGGAGTTTTAGCAGGACGCTTTGCGGCTAAGGAGGATTTCTCAAAAGCGTACGGTACGGGGATCGGTCAGTATTTAAGCTTTCATGACATAGAGATACAAAAAGACGATAACGGACAACCTTTCATCAAAAGCGAGAAAACGAAGGAAGACAAGGTTCATGTATCCTTTACACACACAAAGGAATATGCTTCTGCGCAAGTTTTAATTGAAAGGTTGTCAAGCTAGTCTGCATATTGTTTGTCCCTCCCTCATATATTGGGTAGTGCGATAAGGAAGGGCGAGTTGCTAACAGGCTTTGATGGTTCGCGGTACGCAGTTGACTCTTTAGGCGTACTGTTAAAGTCAAACAAGCGGTTTCTTCCTTTTAACACAATTAACGAAGGGGTTGAAAAGGGTGAGAAAAAGCTTTGTTTTGCTTGTAACGGGGATCCTTTTTGTACTGATTCTTTCCGCATGCGGTCAAAAATCCCAGCAGGATATCGTTGGAAACTTAAACAAAAAGGCAGAGGAAATGACATCATACAAAGCCAAAGCAAAAATGACCATTGAGACAGGAAATGATCCACAGGAGTACCAGGTAGAAATTTGGTACAAGAAGCCGGAGCTTTACCGTGTCTATTTAGAAAATCCACAAAAGGATCAGAGGCAAGTCATTTTAAGAAATGGTAATGGTGTGTTTGTGCTGACACCTTCATTGAACAAAAGTTTCCGATTCCATAGTGATTGGCCGAATAATAGCAGTCAGGTCTATTTGTTTGAATCACTAGTGAAAGACATTAAAAATGATAGTACAGCTCAGTTCAAAGCGAAAGAGTCAAAGTATATTTTCGAAACGAAAACCAATTATCAGCACAATCAAATGCTGCCTACTCAAGAGATTACCTTTCATAAAAAAACAATGGCGCCTGCCAGTGTGAAAGTACTGGATACCGACAAAAAGCCAATGGTGAAAGTAGAATTCTCTCACTTTGAATTCAATAAATCTTTTGACAAAGATGCATTTGATGAGAAGAAAAACATGACGCTCTCCCAAATGGATGTCACCACAAGTGCAGACCCATCTGATAGCTTTGCTATGAAAACACCAGTTGATATGCCAGAGGGCGTGAAGAAGATGGAAGAGAAAGAAATGACAACAGACGCTGGGAAACGATATGTGATTACGTATGGCGGGAAGAAATCCTTCACACTCATTCAGGAAAAAGCGCGAGTGGCAGAAGCGTCTACGCCTGTGACGATGAACGGGGAGCCAGTTGATCTTGGCATGACAGTTGGTGTTCTAACGGATCAATCTCTCTCATGGACATCTGACGGAGTCGACTATTTAATTTCCTCAAGTGATTTATCCAAGGAAGAACTCTTAATGGTCGCAAAAAGTGTAGAAGGACAGTCAGCCAAATAAATGAATATCTCATGGGAGGCCTTGAAAATGGAAAAATCAGCCCTGTGCAGGGCTGATTTTCTTTGATTCGTTTCACATTATTCTTGATTTTTAGTATCATAATGAAGGGATTGAATCATTCAATAGGGAAGTGTGACTGATGGACACAAATGCCTTTTATAGAGACACATGGGCAGAAATTGACTTAACAGCAATTAAGCATAATGTTTCACATATGAAAGACCATATCGGTCAAAAAGTTCAATTAATGGCTGTTGTGAAAGCCAATGCATATGGACATGGTGATATAGAAGTGGCAAGAGCTGCCCTCAGAACAGGTGCAGACTTGTTAGCCGTAGCCTTTTTAGATGAGGCCATTTCTTTAAGAAATAGAGGCATCAAAGCACCAATTCTTGTGCTCGGTGCAGTGCCGCCAGAGTATGTCAAAGTCGCCGTCAGATACAATGTGATCATAACCGCTTACTCCATCTATTGGCTGAGGGAAGTCGTCAAAGTAGTGAAAGAGCATATTGGACAACCTATTCGTTTCCACTTGAAAATTGATAGCGGAATGAATCGTTTAGGTGTTAAAACGTTAGAGCAAGTGAACGAAGTAAAAGAGCTAGCCATCAATCATTCTTATTTACAGCTGGAAGGTGTATTTACTCACTTTGCGACAGCGGATGAAAAGGATGAGGACTACTTTGATATGCAGGTAGACACCTTTAAAACATTGCTTCAGCCGCTTCATACGGACAAACTGCTCGTTCATTGTGCCAACAGTGCAGCGGGATTGCGGTTCAAAGAAGTCTTGTTTAATATGGTTCGGTTTGGGATCAGTATGTACGGGCTGTCACCGTCAGAGGAAATCAAAGATGAATTGCCTTTTAAACTGGAAGAAGCATTGTCTCTTCATACGAAGCTGGCGAATGTGAAGCTCATTCAAAAGGGTGAAAGTGTCAGCTATGGAGCGACCTATACAGCCAATCAGGATACATGGATTGGCACGGTTCCAGTTGGTTATGCAGACGGCTGGATCCGAAAGCTGGCGGGAACGGAAGTGCTAGTTGGTGGAAAGCGCCGGAAGATCGCCGGAAGGATATGTATGGATCAATTCATGGTTGAATTGAAAGAGGATGCTCCAGCAGGTGAGCCAGTTGTTCTTATTGGTGCACAAGGCGGAGAAAAGGTATCAGTTGATGAAGTGGCCAAAAGGCTAGATACCATTAATTATGAGGTCACATGCTCTATTGGTCACCGGGTCCCAAGAGTCTATATGGAAGACGGCAAAAGGGTTCATGTGCGCAATCCACTGCTTCAAGGCGGGCCAAGCTTTTTATAAGTGGTTTGTCGGAACGATGTCCAATACTGACATTGTTCTCTTTTATTCTACAGAGAAGGAATAAAGATTCTCCCTTTTTTAGAGATTTTGGAAATACCGTATGATTTTCGGAAAAAAGCGTATAATGGGAAAGAGAACTCCATTATCACCTTGATTTACGGGTGGCCGACTGCTTCATGTTTTAATAAGAAATCATGAAAAAACAGCTTTGCTTGTGCATTGATTAATGGTATGATTAGTCTTGGAATGGATCGAAACGGTATCCGTAAGTTTTGTGGAGGTGTATGTTTTTTGTCTGAATCCAGCGCAAACGAAATGAAGATTAGACTACCGGAGGCTTTAATGTCTGAAATCGAACGAGTAGCAGAGCAGGATAAGGTAACAAGAAATGAATTGATCTACCGAGCGACAAAAACGTATATTCGTGAACGTAATATTCGACAAAATCGTGAATCGATGAGACGCGGCTACATGGAGATGGCGAAAATTAATCTGAATATCTCTTCAGAGGCACAATACGCAGAATTTGAGGCTGAGAATACAGTTGAGCGATTAGTCAGCGGGGGTTAAACATTTGATTGTTAAACGCGGTGATGTTTACTTTGCTGATTTATCTCCTGTTGTTGGCTCTGAGCAGGGCGGGGTTCGCCCAGTATTGGTGATCCAAAATGACATTGGAAATCGCTTTAGCCCGACTGCTATCGTTGCAGCCATAACAGCCCAAATACAAAAAGCGAAATTACCCACTCACGTCGAAATTAATGCAAGGCGCTACGGCTTTGAACGAGATTCTGTCATTCTTTTGGAGCAGATTCGTACGATCGATAAACAAAGATTGACAGATAAAATCACACATCTTGATGATGAAATGATGGAGAAGGTAGATGAAGCCTTACAAGTTAGTTTGGCTCTTATTGATTTTTAATATGATGAGATTTGGTTGCTCTCTTGTGAGCAACTTTTTTTGTGTTCATTTTTTATTAACGCTATAATGAAGAGAGAATAAAAGTAGTGCTTTATAGGAACGTAGGGGGTAAATCATGTCGAATCATATCGTGTTAGCTTTCGCAAGAGAGCATCAAAAGGAATTAGAAAAAGAGTGGACGGACATTTTTAAACGACTCGGACAAGAAGAAACGGACATGATGCTAAACGACAAAATGTACGAAACCATCTCTGCGGAATATGTTCAGTTGATCATTACATCCCTTTCAGATAGGTATGCAGAGGATCTTGAAGAAAACGTGCAAACTCTTGCTTTAAAAATTGTTCAAATGGGTATGTCACTTAAGTTATTGGCAAATGGTCTAACGGAAATCCGAACCAACTTATATCAAAAAATGAACAATGATAAAGATACATCAGAAGAGAGTCATGACCTCATCTGGCAAATTGATCGTTTCATCACACCGATTCATCACGAGATATTGAATCAATATTCCATTTCATGGGAGAAAACTGTGAACCTTCAAAAAATTGCGCTGCAGGAACTTTCTGCACCGCTGATCCCGGTATTTGAGCACATCACCGTCATGCCACTAGTTGGAACAATTGATACAGAACGTGCGAAAAAAATTATGGAGAACCTGTTAAATGGTGTCGTGAAACATCGTTCACAGGTTGTCTTGATTGATATTACGGGTGTCCCTGTCGTTGATACTATGGTCGCACACCATATCATTCAAGCGTCCGAGGCTGTGAGATTAGTAGGTGCGAAGTGCTTGTTGGTCGGGATTCGTCCAGAAATCGCCCAAACCATCGTCAACCTCGGAATTGATTTATCTCAGGTTACAACAAAGAATACCCTTCAAAAAGGAATTCAAACGGCTTTAGAAATGACAAATCGAAAAATTGTTTCATTGGAGGGATCACCTAGTGAGAAATCACCCGAAGATTCCGATCTTAAAACTATATAACTGTCTTCTGGTTTCAATACAGTGGGAGCTTGATGACCAAACAGCTCTTCACTTTCAAGAAGACTTGCTGAACAAAATCCACGAAACAGGAGCAAATGGTGTTGTCATTGACCTAACGTCTGTTGATATGATTGATTCATTTATTGCAAAAGTATTAGGGGATGTCATCACGATGTCCAAGCTCATGGGGGCAAAGGTTGTATTAACAGGAATACAACCTGCAGTCGCTGTAACGCTCATAGAACTTGGTATATCGCTGGAAGAAATTCAGACAGCACTAGATCTTGAACAAGGGCTTGAGACACTGAAGCGGGAATTGGGGGAATAGATATGAAAGACCAATCCTGTGTAAAAATATTGACGGAATGGGACATAGTCGCCGCAAGACAATTAGGGCGAAATGTTGCAAAAGAGCTTGGTTTTGGAACAGTTGATCAAGCAAGAATTACGACGGTCATTTCAGAATTAGCTCGAAACATCTATTTATACGCTGGTAAGGGTCAGGTTTGTATAGAAGAAGTGATGGAGCGTGGAAAGCATGGACTCAAAGTCACCGCAGCCGATGAGGGGCCTGGCATTATAGATATACGCAAGGTCATGGAAGACGGATTTTCTACATCAGGCGGTCTCGGAGCAGGTCTTCCGGGAGTCAAAAGGCTGATGGATGATTTTACATTAGATTCTGCACCAGAACAAGGAACGGAGATACAAGCTGTCAAGTGGCTTCGCTAGGAGGGAAACTATGGACTTTAAGGAGGTAATGGAGCAGCGATATCATCAGCTGCTCAGTCGTTATATCAGTGATTTAACTGAAACATCGCTTTATCAAGCTCAAAAATTCAGCCGAAAAACCATTGAGCATCAAATACCTCCTGAAGAAATAGTGAGTGTTCACCGAAAAGTGATTCAGGAACTTTACCCTGATTTGCCGAAAGATGTCTTTCATTCACTAGACTTCTTAATTGAAGTCATGATCGGGTACGGACTAGCCTATCAAGAACATTTAACACTTAGAGGTATCCAGCAAGAAATAAAATCAGAAATTGAAATTGCTGCAAATGTTCAGCAAACCCTTCTGGAAACGAAAATTCCAGAAGGAGACACATTTGATCTCGGTGCAATTAGTGTGCCGGCCAAACAGATGAGTGGAGACTATTACCACTTTGTTGCTGATCACGATACGATCAATATCGCGATCGCAGATGTCATTGGAAAGGGAATTCCGGCTGCGCTCTGTATGTCGATGATTAAATATGCGATGGATTCCTTGCCTGAGTCAGGAAGCGGTCCAACAAAAGTGCTGAAAACCCTTAATCGTGTTGTCGAGCAAAACGTAGACCCAAGTATGTTTATCACCATGTTCTATGGCAGTTATAATACAGAAACGCATGAATTTAAATATGCATCGGCTGGTCATGAGCCGGGCTTTTTCTATTGCAAAAAAGAGAATCAACTTTACGATTTAAATGCGAAAGGACTTGTCCTTGGAATCGCACCAGAATTTGATTACAGGCAGTATGAGAAGCATTTGGACGTAGGAGATATGGTCATCTTATTCTCTGATGGTGTAACAGAATCCAAGTCAGAGGACGGCTTCTTAGATCGGGAAGATATCAAAGCGCTCATATCAGAGCACCTATCCTACTCAGCTCAGGAAATGGTGGATGCCATCTATGCGAGCTTACTCAAACTGCAAGACTTTCAGCTTCACGATGACTTTACTTTACTTGTTCTCAAAAGAAAAGTTTAGAAACTGAATATGCGGGTATGTAAAACTTTAGGAAACAAGAATTTCGAGGTGAATGCATAATGAATATGTCTGTAAAAGAGCATCAAATAGATCATAGGGCAAGAATTAGTGTCAGCGGGGAAATCGATGTGTACTCTGCTCCTGAGCTAAGAGAAACGCTTATGCCTAAAGCAGAGCAAGGGGAGCATCTTGAAATCTGTTTGAAGGATGTTTCTTATATGGATAGTACAGGTTTAGGTGTATTTGTTGGGCTGTTCAAAGCGGCTCAAAAAGCAGGTGGAACATTGAAGCTTAAGAACTTGTCGGAACGGCTGATAAGGTTGTTTGAAATTACTGGATTAAAGGACATTATTGACATTTCTGCAAAGTCAGAGGGTGGGGTACAATGAACGAATCAGTAGATCTAATCGAGATGAAAATACCGGCGAAACCAGAATACGTAGGCATCATTCGTCTGACCCTTTCAGGCGTAGCAAGCCGAATGGGTTATGCCTATGAAGAGATTGAGGACTTAAAAATTGCCGTCAGTGAGGCCTGTACAAATGCAGTTCAGCATGCCTACAAAGATGAAAATGGCGAGGATGGAGAGGTAGCAGTTCGCTTTCTTGTCTATGAGGATCGTATAGAAATCATTGTCGCTGATAAAGGCGGTAGCTTTGACTTTAAACAAAAGAAGGAAGACCTAGGGCCGTACACATCTGCTCATACGGTGGATCAATTGGCAGAAGGAGGTCTTGGTTTATATTTAATGCAAACATTAATGGATGAAGTCGAGGTGCAAGCAAACTCGGGAGTTACCGTGGTAATGACAAAGTTTTTAAACAGGGAGCGAGTTGACCATGACGCAACCATCCAAAACTATGAAACTAACTAAAGATGAAGTGGATCGCCTCATCCAAAGCTATCAAACCAATCAAGACGAGCAGGCGCAGCTTACGCTTGTCAAATGCTACACAAACCTCGTTGATATGCTGGCAAAGAAATATTCTAAAGGGAAAAGCTTTCATGAGGACCTTAGGCAAGTTGGAATGATTGGTTTACTCGGCGCAATTAAGCGATACGACCCGCTTGTCGGTAAATCATTTGAAGCCTTTGCGATTCCAACCATTATCGGGGAAATCAAACGCTTTCTACGTGACAAGACATGGAGTGTCCATGTACCAAGGCGGATTAAAGAGCTTGGACCGAGAATCAAAATGGCAGTCGATCATCTGACAACAGAAACACAAAAGTCACCTAAAGTACAAGAAATTGCAGATTATCTAGATGTGACAGAAGAAGAAGTACTTGAAACTATCGAGATGGGCAAAAGCTATCAAGCACTGTCTGTTGACCAAGGTGTAGAGGCTGATTCTGAAGGAAGTACCGTCACCATTTTAGACGTCGTCGGCTCACAGGAAGAAGGCTACGAACGCGTGAACCAAAAAATGATGCTTGAGAGTGTGCTTCATGTTCTGACTGATAGAGAAAAAGAGATTATCAACCTCACTTATCTGCAAAATAAAAGTCAGAAAGAAACAGGCGATTTACTCGGCATATCCCAAATGCATGTATCGAGACTGCAGCGGAAGGCAGTTAAAAAGTTACGAGATGCATTATCAGAAGATGCGTCTATGGAGCTAGGGTAATGAAGCAGATTGAAAAGCAGGAGCATGTGAATACTATAATCTATCAATCGAATAAAGAAGGGAAATCATGCTGCGGGGACAGTTTTTTTATTAAAGCAGATGATGCAGAACTAATTTGTGCTGTAGCAGACGGATTAGGCAGCGGCCAGTTCGCCAATGAATCATCTTCTTTAGTCAGCGAAATTGTCGAAGAATATGGACATGAGGATGTGACGACCCTCATCGACAGATGCAATCAGGCCATGAAAAATAAACGCGGGGCCACTGTTGCCATATTAAAGGTGAATTTTTTCCAGCAGCAATTTACCTATTGTTCGGTTGGTAATATCCGATTTATCTTGAATGCACCTTCTGGCGACTATATTTATCCACTTCCGACATCAGGATACTTATCAGGTAAACCTAGAAAATATAAAATATACACCTATTCCTACGAAAAAGGATCGACATTCATTATGTATTCAGACGGACTGAATGTGCCAAACATGCGAATGTGTTTAAAGCATAGCCATTCAGTGACAGACATCGCACAACAACTTGAAACGTATACACAAGAAAAGAAGGACGATCTCACCTATGTACTTGGTCAGCTCATATGAAATAGCTGACCTTTTTTCTATTTTGCCGGTTTTTTTGATACACTAAAAGAGAAGACACAGTGAGAGGATGCAAAGAATGAAGACATCTGACTTTTTATTGAAACAAATTGCGACAGAATTAAAGCTTTCAACAAAACAAATTGAAAGTGTGATCCAGTTATTAGAGGATGGCAACACCGTCCCGTTTATTGCACGCTACCGGAAAGAGCAGACAGGTTCACTGGACGAGGTGCAAATTCAAACTATTTCCGAACGCTATACATATATTCAAAATGTCACGAACCGAAAAGAAGAAGTCATTCGCTTAATCGCTGACCAAGACAAATTGACCGATGAATTAAAACTGAAGATCGAACAAGCGCATAAACTGCAGGAGGTCGAAGATTTATATAGACCATTCAAACAAAAGCGCAAAACCAAGGCATATGTAGCCAAAGCAAAAGGGCTAGAGCCGTTAGCAGAATATTTGCTCAAGTTGCCGCAGGATGATATACGAAAGAAAGCGGCTGCATTTATAAGCGAAGAAAAAGAAGTGACAAGTGTAGAAGAAGCACTTGAGGGTGCTCAGCATATCATTGCTGAACAGCTGGCAGATGATCCTGATATGCGCAAATGGATTCGCAGTGAAACCTACCAAAAGGGCAATCTTGTGACTTCAGGAAAAGACGTTGAAAACGATGAGAAAAACGTCTATGAAATGTATTATGACTATCAAGAGCCGATCAAAAAGATAGTGCCCCATCGTATACTTGCGGTCAACCGAGGAGAAAAAGAAGGGATCTTAAAAGCAACGATTGCACCACCTGCTGAAAATATTCGTTTCTACCTCGACAAACAAGTCATAAAGGCTAAGCAAACGACAGCGAGACCGTATATTGAAGCGGCAATTGATGATGCATATAAACGCCTCATTCAGCCTTCGATTGAACGTGAAATACGAAAAGAGCTTACAGAAAAAGCAGAGGAGCAAGCCATTCATATTTTCGCTGAAAACTTAAGAAAGCTGCTGCTTCAGCCACCAATGAAAGGGAAACGCGTACTAGGAGTGGATCCTGCATTTCGAACAGGCTGTAAGTTAGCAGTCGTTGATGATACAGGAAAAGTCCATCATATTGGCGTGATTTACCCGCATCCACCCGTACAGAACAAAGCGGAAGCCAAACAAAAAGTAAAAGAAATGATTCAATCATCAAACATTGAAGTCATTGCGATCGGAAACGGAACAGCCTCAAGAGAGACGGAACAATTCATCGCAGACCTGATTCAAGAGCTGGATCAGCCGGTGTCCTATTTGATCGTGAATGAAGCAGGGGCAAGTGTATACTCTGCGTCTGCGCTAGCGAGAGAAGAGTTTCCAGACCTGCAAGTAGAAGAAAGAAGTGCCATTTCAATCGCGAGAAGATTACAAGACCCTTTAGCTGAGCTTGTGAAAATTGATCCGAAATCTGTCGGGGTGGGCCAATACCAGCACGATGTTAGTCAAAAGCAATTAAACAGCTCGTTAACCTTCGTTGTGGAGATGGTCGTAAACCAAGTCGGTGTGAACGTCAATACAGCTTCACAGGCGCTGCTGCAATATGTATCAGGCCTTTCAAAAGCCGTAGCAGGAAATATTGTAAAGCGCCGCGAAGAAATTGGCAGATTCAGAAGCAGAAAAGAGCTGAAAGATACTCCAAGACTTGGCGCTAAGACATATGAGCAGTGTATTGGCTTTTTGCGCATTGCAGACGGAAAAGATCCGCTTGATCGCACAGGCATTCACCCTGAAAGCTATAAAGAAACAAAACAGCTCTTACATATGATCAAGATGACGCCAGAGGATCTTGGAACAGAACAATTAAAAGAGAAAATCGCTGAGGTGAAGCTGGACGAAGCAGCAGAGCAGCTTCAAATTGGTTCAATTACACTTCAGGATATCATAGATCAGCTGACAAGGCCTGAGCGTGATCCGCGGGATGAAGTACCAAAACCGCTTTTAAAAACAGATGTATTGAAAATGGAGGACTTGAACCAAGGGATGGAGCTTCAAGGAACGGTGAGAAACGTCGTGGACTTCGGAGCATTTGTTGATATTGGCGTGAAGCAGGATGGACTTGTCCATATTTCAAAACTAAGCAACCGTTTTGTGAAGCATCCCCTTGACGTTGTGTCAGTCGGTGACATTGTAACCGTTTGGGTCGACTCCGTTGACCCAGCAAAAGGCCGCGTTGCCCTTTCCATGCTGAAACCAGAGTAAACAAAAAACGAGGCGCACCTTAGGATGGGGTGTGCCTTGATGTGACTGAATGTTTTTTTCTATAGAAGTACCAGCATTGATTCAGCAATTTGATTTGGTAATGATTTTTTTCATAAAATGCCTTCTGCATCTGATTTTTCAGCCAGTTGGGCATCGCCCATTCCTCCTTTGATCGAAACAGTGGATGTACCTTCAATGTATGCAAAGGGGAAATTGTCCCGTTCGATGTTTTTACAGAAAGGAACGATCTTGATTGAACCACTCGGAATTGCAACAGTTAACAGAGCAAATATCTCAGCAGTTTTTCGGAGAAAAGTTTCGCCACAAGGCTGTTTTTAATGATCGTTTAAAAACGACAGGTGGGAGATATTTACTTGGTACACATGACATTGAGCTGAATCGTCGGTATTTAGAGGAGTATGGAAAAGATGAATTGATTGGTATCATTAAGCACGAGCTGTGTCATTATCACCTTCATATTGAGGGAAAGGGATATCAGCATCGTGATCGTGAGTTTAAAGAGTTATTGCAACAGGTAGGAGCCCCGCGCTTTTGTACACCGTTAAGAGACTTACAAAACAAGCGACGTGTGCAGAAACGACATGACTACGTTTGTACAGGATGCGGCCAACATTTTATAAGGAAAAGACGGTTTGATACCTCTCGCTATATGTGCGGCGTCTGCAAAGGGAAATTGAAGTGGCATCGTACGATCGATTCAGTATGATAAGCATTCCGCTATGGGGATGCTTTTTTATGTCCAATTAAATGAAACATCGTCATATATGTAGGAGAGGAAGTAGACATATTGAGACAAAGAGAGACACAAGTCACATTTTGTCGCTTTTTTAAACGGTTTGAATCGTCTAAAGCCGAAGTTTCAATATGTCATGATGTTGGCACGTTTTTTGCTTGTAAAGGAAGTGCAAGCAAAAAAGGAAAGAAAGTTTTACACCATGGAAGTTGCATGATAAAAAAGCAGTATGGATGTATCAAAATGCAGGAGATCCGAACATTTGAAGATCAAGTACACACGCTTTTTACAAAAGAAATTTGCCAGGGTTCTTTATGCTGATGAAGAAACTGTCACTATAGGAGTCTGCGCCCATCTGAATGAAAAAGACAGTATCACAAGTACACACTGTGTTCACGGGCATTGTATAGCTAAAGGCTGTGATCTAAAAGGAATGAAATTTATGGGAAAGCCCATCAAGGAGGCCCTGGTCTCCCATTAAGAGGTCGAGGTCTTTCTTTCTTCCATATAAACAGAAAACAAAAAGGAAGGGGAAAAGGCTTGACTGTTATATAAGTATATGTTAAATTATAAAAGCCGTCGCAAATGGAGCAGGAATGAAACGCTTAAAAATTCTTGACACATTTTTCTGGCATAGATATAATGAAACATGCCTTATCATTCCGCAGTAGCTCAGTGGTAGAGCTATCGGCTGTTAACCGATCGGTCGTAGGTTCGAGTCCTACCTGCGGAGCCATAATGGAGAAGTACTCAAGTGGCTGAAGAGGCGCCCCTGCTAAGGGTGTAGGTCGCGCAAGCGGCGCGAGGGTTCAAATCCCTCCTTCTCCGCCATTTATCTGGCCCGTTGGTCAAGCGGTTAAGACACCGCCCTTTCACGGCGGTAACACGGGTTCGAATCCCGTACGGGTCATGTTTTGTTTTTTGATTCGTTGGGCTATAGCCAAGCGGTAAGGCAACGGACTTTGACTCCGTCATGCGTTGGTTCGAATCCAGCTAGCCCAGCCATTTTATATATGTTTTTCTGCATAGCAGACGAGCCATTAGCTCAGTTGGTAGAGCATCTGACTTTTAATCAGAGGGTCGAAGGTTCGAGTCCTTCATGGCTCACCATTGTCACGCGGGTGTGGCGGAATTGGCAGACGCGCTAGACTTAGGATCTAGTGTCTTTATGACGTGGGGGTTCAAGTCCCTTCACCCGCATTGTTTTTTTCAAACAGTGCACTTATTGATATATAAGCACATCATACATGCGGTCGTGGCGGAATGGCAGACGCGCTAGGTTGAGGGCCTAGTGGGTGAATAACCCGTGGAGGTTCAAGTCCTCTCGGCCGCATCAATGATACCAAGGGTTGTAGACCTTTGGTATATTTTGTGTGTTCTTTTTCTTCACTCGATTTATCGTTTTTTTGGGTAAAGAATGGATATGTTGTTGATGGCTTTCTTGAAACACGAAAAATGAAGGTGTGTTTTTTATAAAATAAAGACATACTTACATTAAATTGATATCTTTATTTACCTAATAACCGAGTTTTACTCTCTAAAAGCTAAGGGCTATGATAGTAAGTGAACAAGCACCAATGAGCTAGAGAAAATGATATGATTGATAGGAGTCTTCTCATGTTGAATATACTGATTGTTGATGATGATCGACACATTCTTGAATTACTTACACATAGCCTACAGGTAGAAGGCTATCGAGTCTTTGAGGCTTTAGATGGCGAGGAAGCTTCTTTGATTTTGGCAAAAAAACAAGTTCATTTAGCTATAGTTGACGTTATGATGCCTCATAAGAATGGTCTGCAACTGTGTGAGGAAATCAGGAAGTACTATGACTTTCCTGTTATTTTACTTACAGCAAAAGACCAGCTAGTTGATAAGGAAAAAGGGTTTTCTGCCGGTGCAGATGACTACCTGACCAAACCTTTCGAGCCAAAAGAATTAATATTTCGTATAAAAGCACTGCTACGACGATATAAAATGGTGAATTCAGAAAAGATCCATCTCAATAATACTGTCATAAATCGAAAAAGCTATGAAGTGTATTGTCACAACAAATTACTATTGCTACCTATGAAGGAGTTTGAATTATTGTCTCAGCTTGCAAGCTACCCAGATCGCATTTTTACACGGGAAGAATTAATCTATTTGGTTTGGGGAACGGATTTTGAAGGAGATGATCGAACAGTAGATGTTCATATCAAAAGGCTGCGAAGCCGTTTTTCTGCTACAGATGACTTTCATATTAAAACCATTCGGGGCGTTGGCTATAAGTTGGAGGTGGGGAAAAAGTGAGATCACTCTATTTGAAGATTGTTATGACCACAGTTGTTGTCATGGTTTTCAGTAGTGCAGTCGCTTTTCTCATCTCCAATGCCTATTATCAGTACAGTCTGAAACCCTACAATGATAAAAAATTAACCCGTATGGCTGAAGAGGTTAAAACCTTTTATGAAAGTAGCTCAATGGATGATTTAGATGACTATTTAACAAATATCGGTGAATTGGGCTATCAAATTTATTTAGTTGATGAGCAAGGGAAGGGCATTTTTTTTGGTGGTTCATTCAGAAATAAAGAGTTAAGTCATCAGGTCGTTGAATCGGTTTTAGATGGTCATGTCTATCATGGAATTTCTCAGTTTTCTTCAAAAGGTTTGTTCACTGGCTTTTTTGATAACGCACTTGTCAATACGATCGGAGTTCCAGTGACGGGTAAGGGGAATAACTATGCCTTATTTTTCCGTCCTAATACGGAGCTTCAATTTGGAGAATTACGAATCTTTTTTGCTTTGATTCTTTTTTTGACCGTTCTTCTCAGTATTCTGACTGTGTTGGTTAGCACCCGTTATCTTGTAAAGCCTATTGTTACACTAACTCAAGCTACAAAACAAATTGCTAAAGGAAAATATAATATTCAATTAAACGTAAAATTACGTGATGAAATTGGGGAATTAGCCAATCACTTTACAAAAATGGCAAACAATCTAGAGCAACTGGACCTGATGCGCCAGGAATTCGTTTCTAATGTTTCCCATGAAATACAATCACCACTCGCTTCTATTCAGGGATTCTCACAAACGTTGCAATCTAAGGAACTATCTGAAGACAAGCGTCAGCATTACTTATCCATTATAGAAAATGAGAGCCGGCGGTTGTCCCAAATGAGTAAACAATTGCTAACACTCGCTTCCTTAGATAAAGAAAAAGAAATATTAAATCAACATACCTTTGATGTTGCGACTCAGATAAAACAAGTGTTATTTATGACTGAATGGAGCTGGCGTGAAAAAGACTTAACTGTGGAACTGGACCTTACTTCTGCACCGATTTATGCGGATGAGCAACTGCTCCATCAAGTTTGGACCAACTTGCTTGTGAACAGCATCAAATTCACTGAAAAAGGTGGGGCGATTTTCATAAATCTGTCGAAAAGAGAAAATGGCTATTGCATTCAGTTCAAGGATACAGGGATTGGTATCTCGAAAAATGATTTACCTCATATATTCACACGTTTCTATAAAGCAGATAAAGCTAGGAGCCGTAAAGAAGCTAGTAGTGGCTTAGGACTTGCAATTACCAAGAAAATTATTGAGCTGCATGATGGACAAATAGATGTTGAAAGCCAATTAGGAAAAGGAACAATTTTCCATATATACCTCCCTAAAAAGTAATGTAATTTCTCGTTCATGTGCTGTTCATATTCCCAATCTATATTTATCTCATGCAAAAAAACTGTAAGGACATATGATGATAGGAGGAATAGACAGTGTTTCTTGCTTTACGAGAACTTAAATATGCGAAATTACGCTATTTTCTAATTGGATTAATTATGGTGCTCATCGCTTGGCTTGTTCTTTTTGTTTCTGGACTTGCAAAAGGACTATCTGCTGATAATGCTTCTTCAATTCAAAAGATGGATACAGACTATTTTGTGATTCAAAAAGAAGCAGATCATCGCTTGGTTCGTTCAATACTGTCTGAGGACAAGCTGAAAGACATCCGGCACTTGACCAACAATGAATCAGCTTCACCTTTAGGCGTATACATGACGACATTTACGCAGAAAGAGTCTTCTAAAAAGATTGATACCACATTCTTTGCCATAGATATGAAAGGATTTTTGGCACCTGATGTTGTTGAGGGCCGGATGATGAACAACAAGGCCACAAATGAAATCATTGTAGATCGTTCGCTAAAAGAAGAGGGATTGAAATTGGGGGACTATATAAAAGAGCAGTCCTCAGGTAAAATGTTTGAGATTGTGGGGTTTTCAAAAGGAGAATCATTTAGCCACACACCTGTGATTCACATCAATTTTAAAGAGTGGGGAGACATCAATCGATATTCTTCTAATAAAGAATTATCTTTTAACGCAATTGCTTTAAAGATCAGTCAAGATGTCGCTGAGCAAATTGATAAGGATGTAACCGGAGTTGATGTAATTGATAAAAGCCAGGCTCTAAAAGGGATTCCGGGTTATTCTGAGGAACAAGGCTCGTTGATCATGATGATTGTTTTTCTATTTATCATTGCTGCTTTTGTGTTAGCCGTTTTCTTCTATGTGATGACTATACAGAAAATCAATCAATTTGGGGTATTAAAGGCTATGGGAGCAACAACCGGTTATTTAGCACGTAATATTTTTTTCCAAGTTGTATTGTTAACATGTATAAGTCTTGTGATTAGTATTTCACTAACATATGGAGTGGCTGCTATTTTACCACCCGGCATGCCGTTTGATCTTACACCACAATTGGTTTTAGGTTCCTCAAGTCTTTTTCTGGCTGTTTCAGTGATAGGATCATTCATATCTCTATATAAAGTTACGAAAATTGATGCGATTGAAGCGATTGGAAGTGCTGGACAATGAGTCATAAATTGATACTGGATCATGTTGATAAAGTTTTTGGTGATGGTGATTTAACTGTAAAAGTTCTAGATCAAGTGTCTTTAGAAGTGAAAGCGGGAGAATTCGTTGCTGTTGTGGGGCCATCTGGGTCTGGTAAAAGTACGCTACTCTCGATTGCTGGTGCGCTGCTATCTCCAACGAGAGGCCGTATTATCATTGATGGAAAGGATATCAGTCAGCTACCAGAAAAAAAAATGAATCGCATTAGATTAGACAAAATTGGCTTTGTATTTCAGTCATCGAATTTAATTCCGTATTTAACCGTCCGTGACCAACTTTTGCTTATTCCGAAGCTAGCGGGACATGATAAAAGAAAAGCGGAACAAAGAGCGATTGCCCTTTTAGAAAAGCTTGAATTGACCCATCGTATGGATAGTTATCCACAAAGTTTATCAGGGGGAGAACGTCAACGTACGGCCATTGCTCGGGCTTGGATGAACGAACCAGAGATCATTCTGGCTGATGAGCCAACTGCCAGCCTTGACTCAGAGCGCGGTCGTACAATTGTAAAAATGCTAGCAGATGAAGTGAAAATCAGAGAAAAAGCTGCTGTCATGGTGACTCATGATGAAAGAATGTTAGATTTATGTGACCGTGTTGTCATGATGGAAGATGGCCAGCTTTCGGAAATACCAAAAAAAGGATAAGGAAGATAACCGAATCTCTTACAGGGGTTTCGGTTTTTTTCATCAGCTACGAAGAGCTAAAACAGGAACAGAGAGGTATGAACAATACGCTATATAAATGAATATATTTTGCAATTATTTCCGATCCATGCTATAATGAAAAGTAATTATTTTTGTTCGGCGTAAGGGATAGTATGAAGATCGACTTTTCGTCTTGAGGGTACTTTGGGCAAGGATAGTATAATACATTGTGTGGTAACGCACGAGGAGGCAACAATCATGGAACAAGGTACAGTAAAATGGTTTAACGCAGAAAAAGGTTTTGGCTTTATCGAACGTGAAGAAGGAGACGATGTATTCGTACATTTCTCTGCTATCCAAGGTGACGGCTTCAAATCTTTAGACGAAGGTCAAAAAGTAACATTTGACGTGGAGCAGGGCTCTCGTGGAGCTCAAGCGGCTAACGTTCAAAAAGTAGCTTAATCTACTTCCCTTAAAACAGGTTCTCTATGGAGAGCCTGTTTTTTTTGCAATAAAAAACCCTACTCAGCGTACAAGTAGGGAGATGGTACAAGGAAAAAAATTCATGCTTCAAAGGTTTGTGTTTAGTATAACATACTAGATTGACAATATGAGGAATTTATATAAATTATTTCATTTTCTTTTTGTGAAAGCTTAAAATGTGTCATGAATTAAGCTTGAATAAGGAGTTATCCACATGGTAAAAGGATTTTTATTTATTTTTCTACGCTCGTCATGGCAATTGTTGTTGACTGCAACAAATGGGAGCAACTAAAACACTTTTTCATTAGGTGTTTTTTTCATGAACCCTTTGATAAAACAAAGAATCACATACCCAGTAGATGAGACTGCTCATGATGATGACAGGAACGGATTCCGGACTCCCTACTCCATCAAAGACAAAGAACATGACAACCCAACCGTTGCAATAAGTAAATAAGAAGCTAAATTGAGAGGATGAAAGGCCTTTAGTTTCAAAGAAAACAACAACTGCAAAGGAACCGCAAACACAAAATAACAAACAAAAAAGATTGGGATGTAAAATACCAAAAAGGCGGGATGACCCTGAATCGGTGGATATAAGACGACAAATAAGCCAAGTAAAATGGAACTGATACATAGCGTGATTAGGATTTTATGAAAAGGTTGAATCGAGCTCAATATGTATACTCCCTTTTGAGAAATTTTACTATATTTTATCATTAATTGGTTAATTTTTCAATGAGCAAATGGCAAAGGTGTCATGGTGACATTAAATGACTGAATGGCATCGGTTCGCTTTATTACGAAGACGGACACGATAACAACTGATTCCTTCAAATCACTTGAGCAAGGATTTTTGGAGAAGTGCCCTTTTTTTATAACGAACCGACTCAAACACATACCGCTGACAGTGAATTTGATGCTTCGACAATAAAAGAACTTCCACAAGTGAATATCTATACGGCTATCAAAATAATTATAAATTTCTGTATGATGATGCAGCGGTGAAAGAGAGAGGTATTGTCGTTGCCGCACCCGGATCATAAAAAAATGAACAAGTCTTTTTTTGGTCCTGTCACAAAGTCCGTTTTGTTTCAATTGATCCACTCCTTATGAAGATGACTTTTTCATTGTATTATAAGCGATATCATTTTATAATAAAAAAAACCAACTGGTCGGTTTTGCTTTATCTTATTGGAGAAATGCAGGGTAGAAGGGGTTGTTACACATGACAAGTACGAAAAGTGGGGCTGGAAAGAGTGAGAAGACGAAGCAAAAAATTGTCACCACTTCACGTGATTTATTTGCAAAAAAAGGATATTCAGAAACATCCGTGCGAGATATTTTAGAGGCTGCTGAGATTAGTAAAGGCAACCTTTATCATCATTTTAAAGGAAAAGAGTTTTTGTTCCTTCATATCATGGAAGAGGATCATCGCTTCATGATAGAGAAATGGCATGAGGAGAAACAAACGATTCATCGAGCCATAGATAAGCTGGAAGGGTTTGCAGAGCTGCTGAGTCAAATGGCGATTAACTATCCTTTAATGAGAGCCAGTGAGGAATTTTGTGCAAGTGCATTTTCATCAGATGAAGTGATGGAACGGATGAACAAGATTGATGTCGACTTTGATGATGTAATGAGGGACATCTTACTTGAAGGAAACGAAGACGGCAGCTGGTCGATCGAGCATGTTGAGTCCAAAGTGAAAATATTACTTTCCGTTTTTTACGGATTAGATGTGTTGTATAAAAATGACACGATGAAGCAGAAAAAAGAATTACAAAAAGAGGCGATCTCATTGTTTATTCACGGAGTCAACCAATCATGAGTAATAAGTGAGTCAGTAAAGGAGAAATAAACATCATGCAAAAACCGATTCGTGAGCAAAAAGCTGTACTCGTTATTTTATTAAGTAATATATTTATTGCGTTTTTAGGCATCGGTCTGATCATTCCAGTCATGCCGCTCTTTATGAATGTCATGCATTTAACGGGCAGTACGATGGGATATCTTGTGGCGGCGTTTGCCGTTGCGCAGCTCATCGCATCACCTATTGCAGGGAGATGGGTAGACCGCTATGGAAGAAAAATTATGATTGTGTCAGGGCTGTTTTTATTCGCATTATCAGAACTTGTTTTTGGCTTAGGGACACACGTGTACGTTCTTTATTTTGCAAGGGTTCTTGGCGGCATTAGTGCAGCGTTTATCATGCCGGCTGTCACCGCTTATGTTGCAGATATCACGACTGTTCAAGAAAGATCAAAGGCAATGGGTTATGTATCCGCGGCTATTAGTACCGGTTTTATCATCGGACCGGGAATTGGCGGGTTTATTGCAGAATATGGCGTTCGCCTGCCATTCTTCTTTGCAGCAGGGATTGCATTTATTGCCGTCATTTCGTCTATGTTTATGCTGAAGGAACCATTAACAAAAGAAGAGCGAGAGAAACAAATGGATCAAGTAAAGGAATCGACCTTCTTTAAAGACTTGAAAAAATCGATCCATCCAAGCTATCTCATCGCCTTTATCATTGTGTTTGTCCTTGCGTTTGGACTCTCTGCATATGAAACGGTCTTCAGCTTGTTTACAAATCATAAGTTTGGATTTGGTCCGAAGGATATTGCGATCATCATTACCGTTAGTTCAATTGTAGCAGTCATCATCCAGGTGCTCGTGTTTGGTAAAATGGTGAATGCTCTTGGGGAGAAACGAGTCATTCAGCTATGCTTAATTGTCGGAGCGGTCCTCGCTTTTGTTTCAACTGTCGTGTCAGGCTTTATGGTTGTGCTTATCGTCACATGTATCATTTTCCTAGCCTTTGATTTATTGCGTCCGGCATTAACGACATTCTTATCAAAAATTGCTGGTAATCAGCAAGGATTTGTCGCAGGAATGAACTCCACCTACACAAGCCTTGGTACGATTTTCGGCCCAGCGCTTGGCGGAATATTATTTGATCAAAATATTCATTTCCCATTTCTATTCGCAGGTGTGGTCTTATTCCTTGGGTTAGGTTTAACCTTTATTTGGAAGGGGGAGGCAGCCGAAGAGGCAGCACAATAGATGAAGAATCAGATATAAAAAAGCACCGACGAAGAGACTTTTCAGTTGAGGTCTCTTTCTTTTTTAAGAGTTCTAATGTGTCAAAGGCGAATGCTTGAACCAACCGAACAGCCTCAGTGCCATAGCCTTTTTGAAAGTGCTCTGGACCATGCAGCGCAATGCGAAAGCTTGCCATATGGTTAATTGGATCAATGTCCACAATCGCCGCATCCTCGATCATTTCTTTCGTGTCTAGCAAGGACAAATAGCAAAGTCTCGTCTACTGTCATCTTGAAGAAAGCGGGTATAGGCTGAACGAATGTCATTTAGTGTGAACGATTTGCGAGTTCCAGTCATGGTTTCTTCATGCTGATACCCCTTCTGAATACCAGGAAAATCTTGCTCTTCAATCGGTCTCAAAAATAATCGAGTCATCGCTGATCAGCCTCCTCTATATATCGGGAGATTTCAATTAAATTCATATCAGGATCACGGATATAAATGGATTCAATCAGACCTAATGCACCAGACCGCCTGACCGGACCTTCTTCAATTGGAACAACCTGCTTTCGAAGGTGCAGCAATAAATCGTCCATATCTAAGTCGGTGATAAAACATAAATCAGCAGATCCAGGCAGGGAATGAGCAGCTTTTGGTTCAAATTCATGACCGGCTTCATGAAGGTTGATCTTTTGTAAACCAAAACGAAGAGCTTTACGGCCTTCTCCAAAAGTCTCTTCTTTCATCCCTAATACGTTTGTATAAAAGCCAATGGTTTCCTCCATATGTTGAACAGTCAACACGATATGATCAAGTCGTCGTATCATCAGTCTCTCCTCCAAGTATGATCATTAATTGAACTGTTTCTATTATATCATCACCTGAAGAGGATACCTTAATTGATCACCATTTTATAAATCTACGAACATTTCTTTAGCGTAGCACTCTCTCATAACTCCATCCATTTTTTTGATAGAAATGACGATTGGCTATGGACCAGCTTGGCGGGTTGTATGTTGAAGCTTTTCTTGATATGCTTTCGTTTTTGAACAAAACCATCGGTTATTTGAAAGAGAATCAATCAGTGCTGACGTTATTTATGAAACCCAACGGTCCAACGACCAATCAAGTTAAAGCATTTATGAGAAAAAATCATGAAAGAATGGCAGCTTGACCAGCGTCATATTACGGAGAATGAACAGATTGATTCCTCTTTTGTCGTTGGGGTACTAGAGTAATTCATGAAGGCTTGGCATTCGATGCCGAGAAGCTTGCACACAAATTGTACGAGCTTCTCGTCAAGGTGAACACGAATCATAAGAAGTGTGAAAAAATGTATCCTTTCTCTTTCCTTTCTGCTACAATAAAATAGAATATATGTTCTTATTTAGAGGTGGGGAGTGAAGGGATTGAGTGAGAAAAGAAAATTGCTTTTTTATGGGGCGATGAGTATCGATGGATATTTAGCGAGAGAGGATCACCGTCTTGATTGGCTAATAGGAACGGAGGGCGAAGAGGAAACGAGATATGATGACTTTTATGCGTCAGTCGATACGCTTATTATGGGGCGTAAGACGTATGAGCAGGTTCTTAAGCTTTCACCTGATGAATTTCCTTATGAAGAAAAGACATGCTATATCGTTTCACGGACTTTACAAGACAGTCATAAAGGAACACACATCATTTGCGAAGATCTCTTATCATTTGTCACAAGCTTAAAAAATGAAAAAGGCAGACATATCTGGATTGTAGGAGGCGGGGAAGTGCTTCAGCCTTTATTAAAAGCCAGGTTGGTCGATGAACTTTTCCTTCAAATCGCACCTGTCATGATTGGAAAAGGAATTCCTCTTTTTCCTCCAACGGAACAGGAAGTTAGATTTTCATTACAAAAAGTACATCAATACGAGCAGATTGCTGAAATGCATTTTGTCTTAAAAGAAGATCGAAAAGACCACTGAATCTAAGTGGTCTCAGCTTGAAACAAAGCCTACAAGCTTTTTGTATTATAAAGGTAATAATACCATTATAAGAGATGAACATGTTATCGAAACTTGAAGAAGGAAGAAGAAATCAATTAGAAGTAGTGGCTTTAGATGAATTAGTACCTGAAGATCATCTTGTGGGAAAAATTGATCAAGTGATCGATTTTGTCTACGGTCTGAAGCTTAACCGCATACGGTTAAGCACTTTCTTTTTAGAAAAACCATCTGGCAGTGCCCATCAGCATGACTCCAACCAGAACAGTGATTGACAAGCTTTTTGTCCAAATAGCGATCAGCACGGTTGGAACCAAGACAGCAAGATACATCCAGTGAACGGTGACACCTGTTGTTGTATGTATGAAAAGATGCTCTGCAATCAAAGCGGTGAATATACAAATCGGAATAAAGGATAACCATTTTAGTACCACTTCAGGCAGCTGAATACTCCGTACAAATAAAAATGGAACGACCCTTGGAATGACGGTCACAATCATACAACCAAGAATCAGCCATATCATAAAACTGCTGATCATTTATCTGTCACCACCCCAATGGTTGCGATAATCACGGTGGCTAACAGAACAGCTACGTGTGAATGAACAAAATGAAGCAGTACAAACATCGCAACCACCATATACAAAACAAGCGACAAGCGATGAGTTAACTTATTTTTTGGAACTGTTTGCAATGACAGGATCAACAGCGCAGCAAACATAGCGGATAAAGCAAAATCAAGACCAAGCGCCTCTGGGTTTGAGATCCAATGTCCAAAAATACCCCCAAGTGTACAGGCAGCAATCCAGCACAAATAAGCCGTTACGTTCAGGCCATGCATCCACCGGTTGTTCAGCTTTCCTTGATGCGCTAATTTATTCATCGCCACGCCAAAGGATTCGTCTGTCAGCAAAAGACCAAACCCGATATTTTGCTTTATAGAGTAGCGTGTAAAATGAGGAGCGAGCGTAAGGCTGAGCAATAAATGCCGCAGATTCACAATAAAGGTGGTGAAAATAATAGCGGAAAGGGGGCTTCCTGTTACAAGTAATGCACAGATGATAAACTGTGAAGCACCTGCGTAAATAAAGATAGATAAGAGCGCAATGTCCCATATACTTAACTGGGCACTAATGCCAACAATCCCAAAGGCAAACCCAATACTCATATAACCGAGCAGGGTTGGCACACAATCTTTCATCCCCTCGAGAAACGGTTCATGTCCCGCACGGGGAATGTGTTTCCTAGCTTCAATATTCAACGACCTCTTCTCCTTTTCTGCGTGAAAACGAATTCAGCATGTCAATACCCATCTACCTTCTATTATATGAAGAAAAAGGGAAATAAAAAAGGATTGAAGTAAACCAGAATTTGTTATAAAATAATCGGAAAATAAAAACAATTCAGGTGACTGCAAAAGTGGAAGCCTTAGCCGCAATTATTTGGGTCGGTATGTACGTTGTTGTAAATTAACAGAAGCGGTTGTCCCGCCACTTGAACTCGTATGGATGAGATATGCAGTCGGAGGAGTCTCTCTTGTGATCATCATTTGGCGATTGGGCTGATCGAAAATTTTCTTTGGATTGTGACCCAGGAAACATCGGCGAAATGAGGGCAGTCATCACGTCCGCAACACCTGCCTTTATGGTGCTGTTTGCGTTCTTTCTAAAGGGGCATTTTCTTGACAATAAATAGAATGAGAGTTGAATAGATGATGGAGGGGAATAAGATGATCCAGTATCCGCATTTGCAAAAGGGACAGACGATTGGCGTCACAGCACCTTCCTCTGGTGTACAATCCTCTTTACATGAAATGTTTCAGTTGTCATGCGAGCGGATGAAAAGAAGAGGCTATGAGGTTACATGTGGAGATACGGTATGGCAGCAGGAAAAGGCAAAGTCAGCCTCTGCTATAGAACGAGCAAACGAGCTCCAATACATGATGACATGTGGTGAGATTGACCATATCATCCCGCCATGGGGCGGACAGCTACTTATTGAAGTGCTAGAGCATCTTAATTTTTCAGTGATGCAAAAAAAGTGGATTCTTGGTTACTCTGATACGAGTGCCCTTTTGCTCGCCTTTACATTAAAAACAGGCTTTGCTACAGCGCATGGACCGAACCTTGTAGATCTTCGGGGGGAGGAGCCTGATCAGGTGACGGCTATGTGGGAACAAATACTTTGCTTCAGAGAAGACGGGCATTACTCAATTTTCTTATATGTATCAAAAGGAATGGCAGCATGACAATCCAAGTAAACATGTCTTTCATTTAACCGAGCCAACCGCATGGCGTACTGTTGATCAACTAGAGGTGACGGCGAAAGGAAGACTGATGGGCGGCTGTATTGATGTGATACGCCACTTAGCAGGAACGCCTTTTGGAGATGTAAAAGCCTTTCAAGAAACATTTCTGAAAGGTGAACCAATTCTTTGGTACTTCGAAAACTGCGCATTAAATGCTGCGAGCATGAAGAGATCTCTTGTACAATTAAAACTAGCAGGTTGGTTTGATCATTGATCTGGGATCATGTTCGGTCGAAGCGCAGTAGATGTTCCTGTAGAAGGATATGAATATACGGATCTATATGAAGAATTACACAAGGAATTACGAATCCCGGTTTTTTACGATATTGATTGTGGACACGTTCCGCCGCAAATGACCCTCATCAACGGGGCCTATGCAGAAGTGCAGATACAACAAGAAGGAACAGCGATGCTGAAGCAAACATTTTTACCATAAGATAAGGAAAGGGCGGACCCTTTCCTTAGAATAGAAACCATTACACCCCTTTTGTTTCCTGTTCGTGTCATATCCAAAATTCTGTCAACACCAGCGATAATGGCGACACCTTCTGCACTTGTGGTGGAAAAGGCAACTATGAACAAATCTCAAATCATTTTTAATACTCAACGACTTTCTGTGTAATTCCCCTATGTCTTTCTTAGCTACATTAAAAAAATCAACTCCACGCCAGGCTTTAAAACATTAGCCAATAGACCGATCATCCCAAGAACGATGGTCGTGATGATCTCAAACCAAATGATTGTCTTTAATCCAAGGCTGACCCTTTTCTTCATCCCGCCACTTCCAGCTGCCACCAATAACAATAGTAGAGAAAACGATAGGAACAACAATCATTTTAATCCATCTGATGAAGCCATCACCAATTGGCCGCAGTGTCATTCCGAAGTCAGGGAAGAAGTTGCCGATAAGAGCCCCTATTACCAAAGATCGATCATGATTTTGAAAAGCGATGAACTTTTTCATCATCTCCTACCTTCTTTAAATGATTGGTAAATATTTTAATTTTCCAATAAATAAAAAATTCTAGGTGACCATGTTTTGTCATCCTTTTAATTTAGAAAGATCTTATTTGAGAATCATTAGAAATATGAAAAAAGGAAAAGAAAATGGGTTATCGCATCCTTATTTATCTAAGAAAAGATTACTTCTAAAAAAGTATCAAACTTTTTTAGAAAAATGTATTGACCTTTTTATATGATCCGTGGTATATTTTTATTCGTCGCTGATGACGCATTTGGAACACTGCTGTCCAAACGCATGCGACAAACAAATCCCAAAAAGATATTGACTTAATAAAAATGATATGTTAAGATTATTAAGTCGCCTGATTAAGCGCCCGTAGCTCAATTGGATAGAGCGTTTGACTACGGATCAAAAGGTTAGGGGTTCGACTCCTCTCGGGCGCGCCAATAAATCATGCGGGTGTAGTTTAGTGGTAAAACCTCAGCCTTCCAAGCTGATGTCGTGAGTTCGATTCTCATCACCCGCTCCATTTGAAAAATGATCTTTGAAAACTAAACAAGACAAAACGTACCTGTTAATTCGAGTTATTATAAAAAAATCCTATGATACTTCATAGGTAGTCAGTCAAACTGACGAAAAACAGAACTTCGGTTTTGTTCTTTTTCGGAGAGTTTGATCCTGGCTCAGGACGAACGCTGGCGGCGTGCCTAATACATGCAAGTCGAGCGGACAGAAGGGAGCTTGCTCCCGGATGTAAGCGGCGGACGGGTGAGTAACACGTGG